>DPMX01000157.1:10661-17124 GCA_003540955.1 Gammaproteobacteria bacterium | reverse complement strand
TGAGGGAAATGATGAACCCGCGGATCGCCCCGGTAAGTCGAGAAATGCCCTTTAATTACATCGCGGAACGCGAGCTCGGACTGCCTAGATCATTTTAAGGAAAGATCGGGTGCCGGCTATTAGATGGTTTATGGTGATACCATTCTTACCACAACCGGCGAGCGCACCTATTAGGATGGCTCGTACAGCCCGGCCTTTGCCTTAACAAACGTTAATTTGCGGGTAATCTTTCTTTCTTCGAAGTAGAGCAAATCAAGCCCGTATAAGACCACTGGTTTGCGATCCATATCGAGATGCAATTTCCAACTACTCATAACTTTACTTGCGTCGGCGTCGATGAATGTATCATCTTCGTGAAAACAGATCGTACCGAAACGTCCACCGAAAAGTCCTTCAAAGGACTTTCGAATCTCGGCCTTACCCTCGTTGACCTTCCCGTGGAATTCTTCATAGACGGCGTCCTCTGCAAAAAACATCATGATACCGTCCACGTCGGCCCTATTAAAAGCGCCCAAAAACTCGTCGGTCAATTGCTTTAACTCGTCATGCCGTCTATTCATCATTTTCCACTCATATCGTACATAACGGAATTCTATTAAGTCTCATAGCGTTGAGCAATTAGCATCGTACTTCAAAAAAACGAAAAATACGGGACGTACCAGACTTTGATTGATAGCATATGGTAGCGGCCACAATAGATAGAATAATGGTCTATGCGAAGTGGTAGAGCAACGGATATTAGCCCGCACACACTGATCGAGGATACGTCCTACAAGAAGACGCAGGCTGGATTAGCTAGGTATTGAGCAAATGAAAAAATTTAATAAATTCTGGGTTGGATGCCTGGCGGCACCCCTGCTCTTAATCTGTGCGATCGATTCAAGCGCCGACGTCGGCGCACTCTCAGGTACATGGATCATCAACGAAAACGAGTCGAATTCGCTAAAGAGTCAAATGAATGCTCTAAAACAGGAATACCGAGACTGGAAGGATGATCAAGATAAGGACAATGATGATCCGGAGAAACTAGGTCCGTTTGAATCCAACGACCTAAGAAAAAAAGGTTATGACTCGCGGCGTGGCGGTACCGTCGCAAAACCGAGCGTTGCCGTGAATCGAATAGTAACTGCCGAAAAGATAAGGCTTTACATATCGGAACGCATAATCGTTGCATACGACGGCAAACTCAAACGTTTAATTAGCCCAAACCCACTAGGCCGCGTTCATTCTGCGAAAGGCCGTGGAATGTCAAAAGATGCGATTGGCGAAACCTTGGCATACCTGGAGAACGATACCGTCGTTATTGAAACTCGAACAAAGATCACAGAACGTCTTACAGAGCGCTTCGAAATGACCTCGACTGGTCAGTTAAAAGTCAAAACCCGCCTATACAACCCTGATTGGCGACGTGAAATCGAATTCGTCCGGATGTATGACCGCGACACGAAGTGATTGTCTATGGTCGAGCCAATCCAGCCATGCCGTTCAGAAACTAGATCAGCTGCGACCTCGAGGTCGACATCGGAATTAAACGCACTTCTACGATGCTTTAAAAGTATCTCGCAAAATTTAATGTGCCCAGAAATCCTATTCAGTATTTTTATCTGACCTGTAAGGGGAGCTACAAAATGTTACAGAAGATCACTCCAGATGGAATCATGAAACCATTCAATAATGCATATAGTCATGGGGTCGTCATTCCCCCTGATGCTCACGTACTGCACATATCGGGTCAAATCGGTGCTCGATCAAATGGAGTGGTTCCAGAGGATGCAGAAGAACAAGCAGAGAATGTATGGCAAAACGTAATGACAATTCTTGGCGCAGCAGACATGACAGCTCTCAATCTCGTAAAGATTACCGCTTACATTGTCGACGAGACAGTTTTTCCCTTCTACGCAGCTGCACGTCAACGCATACTCGATGGTCTTGAACCGCCAGCGTCAACGGCAATTTTTGTTCCTAGGTTAGTGCTGCCGGAGTGGAAACTCGAAGTCGAAGTGATCGCAGCAAGTCGTAATTAGGACAATCTACTTTATAGATAGCCGTTACCGACAAGAAAACGGTGATGGCGTGGATGTGGCATTACCTTCTCATCTGGCGAGACCCAAGCTCTAATGTCGGTTCGAGTGAATAAACTCTCGGATTCTCGGTGCGATTTCTGCACGCCATAGGGAACCGTTAAATACGACGTAATGTCCCGCCCCAGGCTGGACGTATTCTATATGCCTATGGTCGACAACATTGTGGAACAATGCGTGGGCGGCCTGCGTCTGGCCTACCCCGGAAATGTCATCTTTCTCACCCTCTACCGTCATTAATGCTGTGTTACAAATTGCTGAAGTGTCGACCTTCCGGCCACGGTGCAACATACGACCCTCTGGTAAGGCGTGCTGCTGGAACACGACATCGATAGTTTGCAAATAAAACTCGGCCGTAAGATCCATGACGGCAAGATATTCATCATAAAACCTTCGATGAGCCGATGCGGAATCACCATCTCCTTTCACGAGGCTCAAGAAAAGTTTTTGATGTGCGTCCATATGCCGCTCTAGGTTCATTGTCATGAACCCAGTTAGCTGTAAAAATCCAGGGTATACGGGACGCATCATGCCGAGGTTAGGGAACGGCACATTTAAGATGACATTGTGTTTAAACCAATCTAAGGACCTGCTCATAGCGAGTTCGTTTGGTGTCGTTGGACTCATCCTGGTATCGATCGGGGATCCCATTAAGGTGACAGTAGTGGGCGTACTCGGGTCATCTACGGATGCCATTATTGAGGTTGCGGCGACTACAGCAGGCCCCGGTTGACACACAGCGATAACGTGCACTTCATTACCAATCTGCCTGATGAACTTGATCATATAGTCGATATAATCATCTAGATCGAATCGACCAACGGCAAGTGAGACCTCTCTCGCGTCACGCCAGTCGGTGACATACACGTCGTGGTCAGGCAACAATGCTTCCACTGTGCCACGCAGCAAAGTCGCGTAATGACCCGATAACGGAGCGACCAACAACACAGGTGGATCATCAGAAGGGTACGTGGGACCCCCACGTTTGCGGCAGAAGTGCAAAAGATCGGCGAATGGCAGCCGAAGGACAAGCTCTTCGGTGATCCCGATGCTATAATCTGGGAAACCTATTACGTCGATACCAAAGGATGGCTTCGGGTAGCGGGGAATTGATCGGTCGAATAACTCCAATGCCGCCGTAGTTACTTTTCCAGGTAATGTGTCGCGAAGGATGTTCCAATCCTGCCGAAGGAAAAATCGATTGAAGTTAACCGCCGCCCGCAACGGCGACATCACCGAATGGTTTAACTCATAGAGGTGATAAAGCATTGGTTAATTTCCTAAATTGCTGCGCTGCAGTATTTTACACTGAATCAGCCAGTTATCAGTCGACTGGTAAGAATCATATTTCTATACAGAGATAAAAGTTTGCTGAATACAAAACATGCAAGCATCCTATCGGCTTAATTGTGAATCGACACCGACTCAAATGACCATTATCCTTTTCTTCGCAGGCAACATACTGCAGGCTATCGGGCAACCTAAAATCTTTCTAGTCAGGAATCTTTGTCTGTGGGTATAAATCTACATCGCCATAAATTTGCTGCCCTAATCATAATTGCTCTTATACAGACTGCCCTGGCGATGCCCAGCGCGGCCAACGAATTTGAGATTGAATTCGAACAGTTAAACGAAATCACGCCTCCATCTGGGTTTAAAATTGACCGCGCCAACATCGACCATTACACAGCGATTGTTGATGAAGAACTCGCAGATTTCGTCCGCGAAGGTTGGCTCACTTTGACAGTCGGCGAACTGACTTCGTTCAGACCCCACGCAGCATATATAACAGCAACGGCGCAGCATGGAGGCAGTACTAAATTAGACGCTCCAGGCATTCTAGTCGACTACAACGGAGGTCGACCGTTCCCACGGGCACCTAAATTTAATGACAGTCGTGCAGGCGAAAAAATTGCGTGGAATATGCGGGTCATGTACAACGGCGACAGTGGTCAAATACCAGAGTTACACCTGCAATACCGGGATTTAGACGGCGACAGCGTTAACCGGTCATTGGTCTTTGAGGCTAAGTTGTTACGCTTCATGTATCGACATGTCGTACCCCCGGTTCCTTCAATCAACAAGAATCTGCAAAACGCTCTTGGCGCTTTCTATATGCGCGCGCTATCTGCTGGTGATCTCACCGGTGCCGAAGTCCTAGCATTCTTTAATCGCGATGACAGTTCCGCAATAAAAGGATGGGTCTACATCCCTCAACTCAGACGTAGCCAGAGCCTAGCTTCGTTTCCCCCGCGGGAAACGATGTTCGGAAGCGATATTCTTCCAGACGATTTCCTCGGCTATAGCGGTCGTATCGTCGACATGGATTGGAAGTATATTGGCTCAACTTACGTGCTCCTTCCAATGTATCGCCACGATCAGGTAATGGTAACCGAAACTAAACTGGCAAAATGGGACTATCGATTCGTGCACTTCGCCGGCAAAGGATCCTGCTTTCCAAATATCACCTGGCAACTTCGGTATGCACATATTGTCGAAGGTACACCATTACCCGACGATTACCCCGTTTCAAAGCGATACATGTATGTCGATGCACAAACCTACTATCCGGCGCTGGTAAGAATATATGACGAATCCGGCAACTTTTGGAAACTAACGATAAATGGCGTAGCGCATCCTAACTCTCATGTCCGTGAAAATCATGAAACGGGGGCTCCAATAATCGATTGTGCCTCTACCATCGATATCATCAACAAGCGCTGCACTACCGTCCAGCTCCTTTCGATGGTTAATGTCGATGGCATTACAGTAAAGGATTTTAATCCTTCAAATCTTGGAGGTGGGCGCCGGGGTCGGCGATGATAAGTTTAGCGAATCACTGCTCGTATGCGACTGTTATGATGAAACCGATCCTTACCGTTCTTGAGGTTGAATTATTAAATACAGCTTACACATACAAACTCGAATTGGTGATTGGCCAATTGTAAAAGAACTCGAAGAACTTGGGTACGACGCGTGCTGGTTCCCAGATACTCAAATGATGTGGTCCGATTGTTATTCGACGATGGCTGCAGCGGCACTTAATACTTCTAGAATCAGGCTCGGTACGGGCGTCGCGATCCCTGGAACTCGGATTGCACCGACCACGGCACATTCTATTGCTTCAATCAACGTACTTGCACCTGGCCGCGTGTTTCTCGGAATCGGTACTGGACACACCGCAATGAGAGTTATGGGCCAAAACCCCATGCCAATAAGAGAGTTCGAGGAGTATTTACGTGTCGTACGTACGATGCTTAACGGTGAGGAAGTGGACTACGAATATCGTGGTAAAACAACTGCACTAAAGTGGCAGGAGCACGCTGATGGTTTTCGCAATATCGAAAACCAAATACCGATATATGTCGCTGGGAACGGCCCACTCGCGCTCAAAGCCGCCGGGCGCTACGGTGACGGACTAATCTCTATCTTCAACGAACAAAAGGATGTGCTCGAATTTAATTTGGGTAAAGTAAGGGAAGGAGCAAAAGTGGCGGACCGTACAATGAAAAACTTTCATACGACCACCCTCACTACTGCGGTGATACTCCGCCCCGGCGAGAAATTGACCGACGACCGCGTTATCGAGACTGCGGGCTCATGGGTCGCCGTTGCTATCCATTTTGTGTATGAGATATGGCGTTACACGAAAGATGATAGCGTCGTGCCTGATTACATGAAAAACGTGTGGGAGGAATACGTCGACCACGTTCGAAACTTTGAAATACCGCAAGAAAAAGCACACCAGGTATTGCACGAAGGACATTGCAGTTATTATCCACCCGATGAGCGCAAATTTATAACGCCAGAATTGATACAAGGAGCATGCATGGTAGGAGGCCCCTCTGAAATTGCAGAACAAATTAGGCAAGCAGAGAAGCTCGGACTCAATGAAGTCAGCCTACTACCCCCGCTAGCCCGAATCCGGGAAGTCGCAAAAGACTTCGCCGAGCAAGTCGTTCCGTTGGTCTAAACCTAGCAGCAAAAACCTAGAGCGAACGATCGCAAGCTAAACCCAAAAGCATTGTCGAGTAATCTAGCACCTACGCTGCGCTGCATTTCCTTTCATTAAAATTACAGCGCCGGCGCAGAATATTCACGTCGGAGACATGATCGAACTGCTGTCTCGCCACCCGCTGCCCATGATTTCCACCGATCCCATTCAATCCGAATCATCGTAGATTCGTTAGATAGTATTGGAATTTCGGAGTACTGAGCATATTTTTGAGAAAGTAAGTAGAGCGCCTGTTGCCACTCTCCGTGTGTACTCTGGAACGACTCCGCTCGACCATATAACTTGAGCCAAAAAAGCTGCCTCCAATCATCTGAATAATGGTCGATCAGGACACACACCCGAGGATGTTTATCAATCCAGCCAAGCC
>DPMX01000157.1:0-10344 GCA_003540955.1 Gammaproteobacteria bacterium | reverse complement strand
AAGCCGATTTAGACGCCCGCGTTTCTTCGGTTTTCCATCAATCGGCGACCATAGCGCTTTTCCGATTCGTATGAACACGAAAGGCAGTACTTGTGGCATTCCAGATTCGTCTCTCTGTCCAAGCCGGGCGACTGGGACGACATCAATAATTCGTTCGACTAGGCTTTCTTCAAACACTGTACAAAGAGGTCGTATTCAAGACACCACGACGTGTTCTTTAGTGATAACAAAATCCAGCGGCGCAGAGACAAAGTTATCCTCATCCGCACGCGTGCGAGCATAAGCCTCACCAACTGCCGCAGCCCTCATAGAATCAGTATCTGAAAACCAGGTGAGAGCCACGCCGTCTAGGACAGGAACGCCACCGCTGGCATACGCACTCATTCGAGTGTGACTCTGAACATAACGTTTAATTTGTCCTATCGAAGCTGCTAGAGGACCATGCACATCAATCCAGTAGCGATGAAAATATTCAGGTTCCATCGTCGCTTTTTTTACCACCAGTTCTATATTTTTAACTCCATCCAACGGTACTTCGCCATGTTTAATAACAGCATCTTCTGTAACGATTTCCTTATATGACGACAAGTCCATAAATTTCGCATGATCTGCGCGAGTATCATTCAGACTTGCACTATCCGCTAGTGCCCTCAACGCATCGCTGTTATCAAAGGTCAGCTCCGCGACGCCGTCACACGCCGGCGTACGATTGCGATAACCAGAAATAAGCGTGTGTGATTGCACATAACGCCGAATTCCCGGCATACGGCAAACGATTTCGGCGTGTTGATTACGCCAGTAACTTTGGAATTCATCTACTGACATACCTTCTTTTCTTCGAAACACGCTTATTACTTTTACCATGCCATTTCCCTTGCCAATTCGTCGCGAAATTTTGGGTGTGCAATCGCTATTAATGCTTCAGCTCGCTGGAACAAATCCTTGCCACGCATTCGAGCGACCCCATACTCAGTAACGACATAATCTGTACAATATCTGGGGGTCGTCACCACTGTACCGCCAGAAAATTGGTGAACTATCTTAGAACGCTTGCCATTATTCGTTGTGGAGGGCATAGCAATCACAGAAATACCTCCTTGTGACAGATTAGCGGCCTCTATGTAATCAAGGCTACCTCCGACTCCACTAATTTGAACACCACCTATTGTCTCTCCATTACTTTGGCCTTGTAGGTCAATTTCAAGCGCCGAATTAATCGAAGTAAATTTTGCCAGTTTGGCGACAACAGAAAGGTCGTGAGTTACGCTGGTCGGCGCCATTTCGATCATTGAATTTTGATGACAGAAATCATAAAACGATTTCGTCCCTGCTAACTCACCAACAACAATTCGGGGGGTAACCGAAGATTTTTCAATCAAGTCTTGTAACCCGCTGGTTAGCAACCCTGACCAAATATTAATGCCATTGACCTCCGACAAGCACTGCATAATACAATCTGGAATCGAACCAATTCCAAGCTGAATCCAAGCGCCATCCGGTACTATAGACATTACATGCTCAACAATCTTCGCATCTACTGGCTGAGGATCTGCCATGATATATTCCCACATGGGCTCATCAGACTCGTAGGCTAGATCAATTTCCTTGAAGTCGATTCGGCTGTCGCCATGTGTGACCGGCATATTCGAGTTCATTTCTGCGATCACCAGATCAGCACTGCGGATAAAATCGCGATTGGCGCCAACCGAAATACCAAGACTAACGGAGCCGTCAGATTGCGGACATGATGTTTGGACGACCACTACGTTTGGCTGTATTTGACCACTGACGCAAATCACATGATGTAGATCTGATAACCGGATCGGCACAAATCCGACTTTTTTCGGGTCGGGTTTTGTAAATAACTCGCGAACCCTTGGGGATGCTTGCCAAGTGAAGTAGCGCGTATTACTACCAAGCCCTTGCTCAAGATATGAATACGGGCTGAACGAAAACCCTGAACACAAGGTAAGATTATGAAATCTATTGATATTATCGACCAACGCCATATATAGCGCTGAAGCGCGAGCGCAACCCCCAGGCATAATTGCGATACTATGGTCCGGAATCGCTTCAACTGCTTGTTTAGGTGTGACTAACTTCATATTGCATCGTCTAACAATGATTTATCCTGATTCTAAATACAGTATCCTCAAGAATGTTCTAGCACAGCTACTAGCACCAATGCACTGTTCGACGCCAGCTCGCAGTGAAACTACTCGAACAAAGGCACGGCAAAGAAGTCTGCATAATCGCACTCCCAATCCGATTCGCCAAATCTCTGGATACATTATCTGGTTTTGTGTGTTTCTCCTGCAAACCGCAATCGCAACTGCCGATCCAGCACCAATCACTGGAATCTGGAAACTTGATCCAAAAGTAAGTGGGGATCCGACCAAAGAACTTAAGGGAATTAGAGTGGTGAAACGCAAAAAAAAGCCCACATCTGCCGGCCCTGACGCGAAGAAAGGCCCATTAAGCGGCACTCAGCGCCGGTATTGGGAGTACGCTAGTGAAGGGAAACAGCGGAGTTATAGCAAAAAGTTAGCGCATGCTGGAGCTCTGCAACGAATATTAGAATCACAAAACTTAGAGATCCTATCTGTGGAAGACGGCTATCTCATCATTTATGCAGATGGTTACGAACGCAGCATTATCCCAAATCCAGCCGGTAGAGTATTTACTGCTAGCGGCGACGAGCTCGTTAAAACGGATATTGGCTTCACCCTAGCTTTTTGGAAAAACACAAACCTCCATTTTGAAACAAGAATTGAGGGTGGCGGGAAGCTTACTGAACGTTTAACCACATCCCCAGATGGCAATAGGCTCACCGTTAGAATCGAAATCGATCGCCGTGATTGGAAATGGATCGTAAACATGGATCGCGTCTTCGATCGCGTTCTTGTGACTTCTTTTGGAGCAAGCACAAAGTAAAGGCGTACAAGGCGAGATTTAGTCCCTTAACTGTTCACCTAATAATTACATGCAGCCCGCCATTAGTATTTCTATGAGCGCGGGAGTCTTAAAGCGTGGACATGTGTTTGGAATTCATCCTACTTTTGTTTCTCACGGTCTCGCAATTCACGACGCATAATTTTCCCAGTAGTGGTCATGGGTAACGAGTCAACAAACTCAATCAATTTTGGAACTTCGTGTTTGGCAAGGCGACTGCGAACCGAATCGCGTAATTGACTGATTAACTCCTCATCCGGCGAGACTCCTGCTGCCGGTATAACGAAGGCTTTGACTACTTCTGTCCGTACCGGATCCGGTACCCCGATGACGGCCACCATCTGCACTGCATCGTGCTTTAACAAAGCGTCTTCAATTTCACCCGGGCCGATACGGTAACCAGAACTGGTGATAACATCGTCTGCACGCCCGTGAAACCAGAAATAACCGTCCTCGTCCACGTGCCCGGTATCCCCAGTTATCAACCACTCACCTATGAATTTCTCCTGCGTTGCTTCTGGCTTATTTAAGTACTCAAGTAACATCACAGGGTGAGGTCGCTTACACGCAATATGACCTTCTTCCCCAGGGCCTAGCACCAAACCATCGTCGTTGATTATCGCACAAACCGTTCCCGGCATCGGACGTCCTATCGACCCCGGTTTTATGGGAAAAACATTACCGTTATTACCCAAGATTACATTACACTCAGTCTGACCAAACGCCTCGTTTATTCTTATATTTAATTCTCGATCGGCCCACTCCAATAGTTCTTTTCCAACCGCCTCACCACCAGACAAGACAGCGCGTAACTTCAAGTCATAACGCTCGAGTGCGTTGGGAATCTGCCGCATTAGTTTCAACATAGTTGGTGTCAGTAACGATAGGGTTACGTTGTGCTGATCGAGAATCCGGTAGGCCTCCTCCGCATCAAATCCTTTCATTGCCGTTGCGACAACAGTTCGTCCATGAAACCAGCCAGGTAAAAGGATATCCGCTAATCCAGCCATCCATGCCCAGTCCGCCGGCGACCATAACGTGTCTTTATCCTGCGGGAAAAAATCATACATAAATTCGAGGCTAGGCATATGTCCGAGAATCATCCGATGCGGCTGCACCGAGCCCTTTGGCATCCCTGTTGTTCCGGAAGTGTAGCTGATCCAGGCGATATCATCAGCCGCGGTGTCAACGTTAGTAAACGAATCGTTTGCGTTTTTTATCTCTGACCAGAAATTGGCTGCCCCATCAGGCTCCCCATCAACCACGAAGACGTGTTCAACGGTCGGGCACTGATCGCGAATCTCCGCAATTTTCGGGTAATTAACGAGATCCGTAACCACGGCCTTAGCTCCGCAGTCGTTTAATCGGTAAATAATAGCGTCAGGGCCGAACAAGACTGAGGTCGGACTCGACACGATTCCCGCTTTAAAACAACCAACATGTGCAATTGCACATTCGGGATCCTGGGCTAGCAAGAGAGTCACCCGATCGCCTCGGACTAGTCCGCAAGAATTCAGTGTGTTCGCAAACTGGTTCGCGTATCTTTTTACCTCGGCAAAGCTATAAGTATGAACCTCACCTTCTCCATCTTCATAAATTAATGCGACTCTTTCTGGGTTATCCGCCCACCGGTCGCATACATCATTCGCGATGTTGTATCGTTCCGGTATGTTCCAAGAAAATGAATCATAAACTTCATCATACGTACTGCCATTCTTCAGCATTCTCATCGATCGACCACCCTAGCCTCAATCCGGAGGGCGAGACTATACAAAATTTCTGGTGTACACACACTCACGGGACGCCTAGATCGCAGTGAGCACAGGTGATATAAACCAGCCGTGACCCACCAGCATTGTTGAGAAGTTAATAAAGGCAGGTAATATGCGATCGCAGCATTATTCCCGGGGATCCGACAGAAACTTCCCGAATACGCTCGAAAACTACCTCACGAGGACCGACTATGGCAGCTTTGTTAGAAGGAAAAACAATCATTATCACGGGTGGAAGTACTGGAATTGGGCGCGCTACGTCTGTGCGCTGCGCCGAGGCGGGTGCTGCAGTTGTGATAGCCGACATAAATAAAAAGGAGGCGCAAACGACCTGCGATTTAATAAAAACGGCAGGTGGCAACGTAATGTTTGTTGAAACAGACGTGACCGATGCCGCTGCGGTGGACGCGATGATTGAGGCTACTATCGATACCCACGGGACGCTGGACGGCGCATTTAACAACGCAGGGATCGAAGGTGTCACGACAAATATTTTGAAAATGTCCGAAGCGGAATTCGATCGCACAGTGAGGATTAATCTGAAAGGTGTCTGGCTGTGTGTCAAACGGGAAATAGAACAATTCGTCAGCCAAGGTTCAGGGGGCACTATCATCAATACAGCTTCGGTTGCGGGACTCGTTGGAGCACGTGGTGGTTCAGCATATTGCGCGGCGAAACATGGGGTAGTCGGACTTACTAAATCCGTCGCACTCGAATATGCGCGAAAAAAGATACGGGTCAATGCAGTCTGTCCAGGTGTCATAGACACACCCATGGTGGACCGCCTAATGGCGGATACAGGGCTCGAGCGTAGTTCTTTCGAGGCGCAAGAACCAATGGCTCGTTTCGGAGAACCACAAGAAATAGCGGAGGCGGTAGTATGGTTGTTATCTGAGTCTTCGTCGTTCGTCACTGGAGTGGCGATGCCCGTTGACGGCGGTTACACCGCAATATGAAGAATCGTGCGGCTCAAAGCGTAGGATCAGTAGCCGCGAACGCACTGTTTAAGCTACCTCGCAGAACCGCTGCAGGTCCGAAAGCTAGCGCTCTAGCGACAACAATTTACGACGTCGAGCGCGCAATTCAATTATAGGTGTCGAACGATATTCACGCACTTCGTCGGCAGTAAACCTCTTAAAATCGGATGTAACATGTAGCGGATCGAATTCCGGCAACATCCAATTCATCAGCGCTGCAAGCTCCGCGTCACTAAGACTAGATTGGGACACGCCAGGCACTTGGACTAGGAAAGCGCGACCGTCTCGAGATCGCAGGAACAATCCTACCTGATTACGCATATTTGGAACGATGCCAGGGTATCCGCCCCCCCCTGGGCGGTGGCATCCCTGACAATGCAAAATGTAATTCACTGGTGCGGTATTGCCGCCAACGGCATCCCCCATGGCAAAAAATTGCACTACGATAAGGACAAGGATTCCCGATGCAGTCCTAAACATGTGCCGATTCCTGCGTCCTAGCGCAGCGGCTCTGTCGCAACCCCTATTACCACACCCATCGAACAGTGGTATGCGTTACTCTTAGTCCCAAGGCACCAGTTAATATCATTATCTAAGGCTGGCCGGTGTAACGGCGAATCTCCCTCGTTCGAGTTGCAAAAGCAACGACCGCACCCACTTTTACCGCAGCAATCATTATAGGAAATTATATAATCTTTTCCGTCTGCAGGGTTACGACATGTTCCGATCCAAGTAATCGGCGAGGGTTCGGTTCCTGGCGGGCACGAATTTTGTGTGCCGCCGCAACAGGCACACAGAAATCCATCGATGCTACAATAACGCCAATAGTTACATGTTTGAGGATCCCCGGAATTACCCGCGATCCCCGTCTCATCTGGTGCCGGTTCCCGAGGTCCTCCAGCTCGAGCTACCGGCAGCGCTGGTATAGTCGCGGCACCTACTAAACAGGCACCTAGGCGAGATAAGAAACTGCGCCGTGCCGTATGTCGAGCAACGCCACGCACACCTTGTTCGGAGAGGTAGTCAAACCAGCTCATATAGTACTCACCCTCTATTTGATATTTAACCCAAAACTACGGAGCTCCAACTTAAGTGCGCCCTATGCCACATCCTGCTGTCGCTTAGATACAAATTCTTGAAGCGACGCAACGCCGAGTTCCATGGCTTCAAATAAACTTTCCAAGTGCTCCCTATTATTGGTTAACCCCTTAGCGCGTAAAACACCTTTATTATCTATCAACACCGCGAACGGTAACTTCGTCACTTGGTATGTCATACCGAGTTCAGTAGACAATACGTATGGAAATTGATTGAGCTCTTTTTGCTTAACAAATGCGAGTTGCTTCTCGGGGTCACCATCACTCGCGAACACAATGTCAAGCCATTTCGATTCACTCCGCCCGATAGACTTAAGCACGGGAATAAGGGTATTGCAAACCGGACAATTCGGCGACAGAAAAAATATTAGAGTACTCTTACTTGAACTTGGTACACCTCCAAGCTTTAACGGATGGCCACCGAGAGTTTCTAGAACGAACTCCGGTGCCACCTCACCGACAGAAGGTCCCTGAGAGATCATTAACGCCCCCGCCGGAGCGATTCGCTCGTATAGAACGCCAACCTGCCGTGCAAGGGCAAAAACAGTGATCACCAGTCCTATCGTCAGCACCCACAAAATAACATTAGAAACTAATAACGCATTTCCCATTAACTTGCTTCCAAGTCGGAGTGTAGAGCGTCAAATCGTGTGGCATTTGCCAACAATTGATTAACGGCACCGTAGAGAACCATAGCACCAAGCAAAGCAACACCCACTAGTGCGAAATCAACCACATACAGCGCCCGTTGATTCGTCATCACCATTCCAGTAATTGCGATCGCTATAAGTCCAAAGTTTCGCAATACCAACCACTTGCTGATGAACTGCCTCGTAGCGGGGCCAGTACAGCCGCAATCTATGTTATTCCGACCTCGCGCGAGATTGATCCCAATCGCGGCTGAATACACTAGTAGGAGGACTGCACCACAGAACATCGAGAACGGTGCTAATGTTGGTTTGAATGCGCCAATCCCGATTCCTAACTCCAATACGATTACAATTACTGAAGAAATGTTGAGAAATGCCGACGGCACCAACTGATAATCGTCAAGAGTTGCTCGAAACATCGGGAACGCCCGCACTTTATCGAAACACCCAAATAAGAACAGACACCCAATAAAATAATTGCAAAGCAGTATCGGTACCGGGTCTAGGACGAACACTTCCTGGATCTCTGCCAACTATAGCCGAACCGGCCAAAACAACATCGGATTGGCAGCAAGATCTTCCACATCATGAAGATGTTTGCCCGTACTTGCATCGTAAACCTGCACTCCGCTGTGCTCTGCATCAGCGGTGAACATTAAAGTCTGCTCATCTTGAGTGACGTAAATAGACGTGGCAGCGCGCGAAAGCGGAATCTTCCGTTTGCGGACTTTTGTCTTCAGGTCATAGACCCATACATCTACGCCCGGCTGCTTATGCGTATATTTTCCTCCTTGGTGGACGAGCACATAGAGTTCTGCCGTGCTTTCGCAAATTGTCGCATATTGGTACCCGCCAAGTTTCCATTCGTGCGCCAAGTCATGAGCGCTGAACAAAGACCAAGGTTCTGCGAACACTGGTATACCGTCGCCCATACTAACCATTTGAACCATGCCTGACATAGTAAAAAATGCCCATGAGGTACCGTAAGGAGCCATCTTGTCATCAATAATATCAACCTGTGGGTCGAAAAATTTCTTGCTACGAACACTCGTAACATCACCCGCATCGTCAAACCGTAGTGTCAACATAGTGCCATCGCCGCAAATCATGTTGAAAGCCCTGGGTCCCGCCGCAAAAACTTCAGCACACCCGGGGGTCTCGACCTCACGAATGAACATTCTATTTTTTGCGTCGATAACGCTGACCGATTGTGCAGGTGTAAAGTTATAAACTACTATAAATCGATCGTCCTCCGATATGGCGGCATGCCCAACCACTGGAACACTGGTCAACCTTTTTGGTGGGATAATAATTTCATCAATAGGTTCCAACGTTTTTGGGTTATAAACTGCAATAATGTCGGTGCGCTCCCCCCGCGTACCACGACTCAGGTAAACCTCAGGCGAGTAAATCGTTTGATAATCGCTATCATGCAGAGCTGAGGCGAAAAAAAACCCAGTACTTAGCATTCCCAACATTTGGCCCGAATCACCATCTATTAAAAAAGCCTTTCCGCCCTCTGCCGCATTGAATACGAGGTCACTGACCCACATCCAATGCGGCGATGCCTCAGCTAAAGACGCGGTCGTCGGGGTTTCGACCGCAAGTTCGGCAGCGACAGCACTATAAAAAAGAGTAAGAAATACTAAACAGCTGATCCGATTATTCATATGACGCTCCGGACGACAACACTGAACATGTCCTGCCCGATAAGTCTACCCGAATTGCTTCATCTCGGCCTGCATTGCCGCATTTATATGTCACCAAGAGTCCTGAACCACACCACCCCGGCTGAATCTAAGCCTGCTACAATCCAACG
Source organism: Gammaproteobacteria bacterium (assembly GCA_003540955.1). GTDB lineage: Bacteria > Pseudomonadota > Gammaproteobacteria > UBA11873. Next base: position 1,077 of record DPMX01000157.1, on the reverse strand, counting down.
ATCAATACCAAATTTGAAGAACAAAAATTCTCCACCTTGTCGCGCTTCAACGCAATCTCCAGTCCATGGAAAATAGGGCGCACAAAATATCAACCGCTGCTCTCCCCGCCGCGGCGGGCCCAGATGATCTATCAAAGCCTCACGTTCCATCCCAATTTCAACGCCGTGATAAAAAATATAAGAACGGAGATGGACATAGACAAAGACAGAGATCACGATCACGATGACCATCGTTGGGAGAGCTAGCGCTCTCTTCGCCTTGGCTAAGATATAATTTCGCCCGTCGTACTCGTTAACCATTGAATATTCAACCAAAATTTGAGGTTGGAATCGTTCCTAACCTAAGTGAATAAAATTTAGGGCCTCAAAATAAAGAACCTCATCGTCCTTGCATGCCGAGTAGTTTATGCTACCGCCCACGTAATCATTCTTCCAATCCCATGATTGAATCCGTACTTATTGCCAATCGAGGCGAAATAGCCTGCCGTATAATCGCTACCTTGCGGCGTATGGGTATCCGAAGCATTGCCGTCTATCACTTCTCAGATCGCCGATCGCCGCATGTGCAACTCGCAGATGTAGCCTTAGAACTCGAAGCAGAAACCCCGACCGCAGCATATTTAGATATACCGCAGATAGTGGCAGCAGCGAAAAGCTGTAGTGCAGCAGCACTCCATCCTGGTTATGGCTTCCTTGCCGAGAATGCAGAGTTCGCGCGTGCCGTCACCGATCAGGGGTTAATTTTTATCGGCCCATCGCCTGATGTAATTGAGGTCATGGGAGATAAGATACGGGCTACTGATTTCGCTGCGGCTGCCGGGATTCCAGTACCCCCACGGGCCATGAATGATGATATTCCGATCTTATTGGAGGAAATCGATGCGATCGGTTACCCAGTCCTCATTAAAGCCGCGGCTGGCGGTGGCGGCAAGGGGATGAAAATCGTTAACAACCGAAAACAATTGCGTGACCAACTCAATGCTGCTCAGTCAGAAGCCGAGAGATACTTTCTTGATGGACGGGTTTATATCGAAAAGCTGATCGACCAACCGCGACATATTGAAGTGCAGATCTTGG
>DPMX01000230.1 GCA_003540955.1 Gammaproteobacteria bacterium | reverse complement strand
GATAGGAAAATTCTAAATGGGGCAAGACATATCGAGCGACTCCATCGTGGCTGCAGTGCTTTAAAGATTCCTCATCCTGATGTAACCACGCTTGAAGAAGAGATCTATAAAGTTATTAGTGGCTTTAACCGATCAGTAGTTAAAGTAATCGTCACCCGCGGCCACGGTGGGCGTGGTTACACACCGTCATCGACTAGTAAGGCAACACGAATTGTATACCGAAACGAATGGCCGGAAGATTATGCTGGACGCGAAAAATCAGGAATAGTTGTGTGTATTGCGCAGCACCGGCTTCCTCGAAATGCCCGGCTATCAGGGTTGAAGCATTTAAATCGGTTGGACCAAGTCCTGGCAAGCATAGAACTCGGCCAGTCTACGGCGGATGAGGCGTTAATGCTTGACACCAAAGATTTTGTTATTGAGGCCACCCGATGCAATTTGTTTATGGTGAGAGAGGGCCAACTTTATACGCCGGATATCGAATTTTGTGGGGTCGCTGGAATTATGCGTTCCATTATAATGGAACTTTCCGAGGACCTCCGACTAAAACCGCAGGAAATACATTTATCAACCGGAGAACTTTTCCAAGCAGACGAAATTTTTCTATGTAACTCAATCGCTGGAATTTGGCCAATAGTCGAAATTCGCCCTTCCCATCGTCGTCTTCCCATTGGGGAGATAACGCGCGCACTGCAGAGGGCGATTGATAGTAGAGGTTATCATTGAGACATAAAATTTGGCGATGCGCTACTGTGGCAGCTGTCGCTCTTCTTCTGTGCATTTCTGTAGCTGCGAATTGGGCATGGCGAGATATGCAGGCTCATTTAGACCGCCCCATAAAATTGGATCGCCCAAGCACGCTGTTTGAGATTGAGTACGGCACAAGCTTGACTCGTATAGCAAGTCAGATGAAAAGGGCGAGATGGCTTGAAAATGACTTATTCCTCGTCTTGGAAGCACGACGTCTTAATATAGGCTCTGACCTTAAAGCTGGGGTTTATGAGGTCTACGACGGCGTGACTCCGCGCGAATTACTAAATCGTTTCGTAGAGGGGGATGTAAAAGTATTCGACATAACCTTCATTGAAGGGTGTAATTTTTCTGACATGCGCGAGACGTTGGCGCAAACTCCGCATCTTCGACAAACCATTATCGGGAAAGACGTCGCTTGGATATTGTCGAGGATCGACGCCTCTTTGAGTTCTGCAGAAGGGCGCTTTTTCCCATCAACCTATTATTTTACGAGCGGCGATAGTGATATACAGATTCTCCAAAGAGCGTACCGGCAAATGCGGGATATACTAGAGTATCACTGGACATCGCGGACTCTCGATCTCCCATATCAAACATCGATGGATGCCCTCATCATGGCATCCATCATAGAAAAGGAAACGGGCAGATCAGAAGAAAGAAACCAAATTGCAGGGGTGTTCGTGCGTAGACTGAAACTCGGAATGAAGCTCCAGACCGATCCCACCGTAATCTATGGCTTAGGAGATCTTTACGACGGTAATCTCCGTCGTAAAGATCTGGAACGGGATACCGAATATAATACTTACACACGTCAAGGGCTTCCGCCAACGCCGATCTCCATGCCTGGGGAAGACTCAATCCGAGCCGCGATCAACCCTGCAGAAGGTAAATTTCTCTATTTCGTAAGCAATGGTGACGGTAGTCATGAGTTCAGTACCACATTGCGTGAACATAATGAGGCGGTGGGTCGGCACCAAATGTCTCCTAGGCAGACACAATGATGAATGAACCACAGTTCATCACGATTGAAGGTATTGAGGGAGTCGGCAAATCAACCCAATGTGCGCTACTCGCAAAAGCACTTAATCAGAATTATGCTGTTGAAATAGAACTCACTCGAGAGCCGGGAGGCACAAAACTCGGTGAAGCAATCCGTTCTATCGTGCTTGATCCCGATTTACCATCAATGACGGGACACGCTGAACTTCTATTGATGTTTGCGGCGCGGGCCGAGCATCTTTCAAAAGTTATCCGGCCTGCGTTATCGAAAGGGCGCTGGGTTATCTGTGATCGGTTCACCGATGCTACATATGCTTATCAAGGTGGTGGTCGGGAGCTGGATAACGCCGCGATTGTATTACTTGAAAAGCTAGTGCAATCGGGTTTGACGCCTGAATTGACTATTTTGCTAGATATTGATGTAGAGGTTGCTTTGCGCAGGCTCATGATGAGAGGCACGACTGATCGCTTCGAAGGGGAACAACGTGGTTTTTTTGAACGTGTGCGTGCGAGCTATTTGAACCTTGCTGAGAATCACCCAAATCGAATAGTAGTGATTGATGGCTCCCCGAAAGAGGGGGTCGTCCATGAATCTATCTTATCGGTTGTACGTGAGCGTTTATTTTGAATTGCACTTATCCTTGGTACTCCAAACAATGTGCAGACCTGCTGCAGATGTTGCAATGTGGTCGTCTAGGACACGCGCTCTTATTTAGTGCTCGCGAATGGCTTGGGGCTGAACAATTAGGGCATGATTTCGCGAAATATATACTGTGTGAAACGACTCCAAAGAAAACTCAGGCGTGTGATGCTTGCCGCAGTTGCAAACTGTTTCAAGCCGGAAATCATCCCGACTTTAAAGCCTTGAATCCGGCAGATGGCAAGAAAAACATCCTAATCGACCAGGTTCGGGAGCTTTTAGATTTCTATAGCCTAAAGTCGCACTACGGCGCAGGTAAAATTGTTCTGATCTTCCCTGCTGATTCTATGAATAGAGCGGCGTCAAATGCACTTCTGAAATTATTAGAAGAACCGCCATCAGGTGCACTTCTCTTGCTCGTAGCCCATCGATTTGCTGAAATCCCGATGACAGTCCGTAGCAGATGCATTCGAATCCCATGCGAGCGCGTTGAAGAAGCCAGCTCAATTCAGTGGCTTTCAGCTCAGCTACCCACTGCAGACCAGGATCGAGTTGATCATCTTTTTAAACAATCGAATGGGGCTCCGTTGAAGGCCCTGGCGATGGCAAAAGATCCTAACCTTGACCAGAGTGCCGCGATACTTAAATCTATTGTAGATTTGGAACAAAACCGCGCGCACCCACTTAGTGAGGCGAAGGCGTTTGGTGACCTGCCGTTAGAAGAATTGCTAGATAATATGATTTCCATAACTACACAACTAATACTTGCTAAGTTTGGGTGTGTTAATTTCTACGATCGCGCCAGCCCGTTATCTATCGAAGAGTTGTCCCCATTCATAGATCATCTAAACTCAAAACGCCTATATTTATTCTTGGATTTCCTTCTTCACAGCAAAGGACTAATTGCGTCGAATGCAAGGCCTCGAGAAGCAGATATGGTTGCGTCGCTGTGGCTCGGGCTTTCTGATGCCATTCGTAGCTAAAAATGATAAAAATACGGCAGAGCGGTAATTTCCCTATGCCCGGCGACAAAAATAGAGAGGCCGCGTGAAAAAGTGGTCTAATGGAACTTTCTCCTAGCCTAAGATGACCAGAGTTTGTTGTTAGCTATTGCGCGGAAGTTGATGTAAGGCCTTGCCATCGTTTTCAGCAAGAGAGCCATAGGCATGACTATAGTAAACTTGTGACGCGATAACTTGTGCCTAAACGGGGTTCTAAAAGTTGAAACTTGTAGATTCGCACTGTCATTTACCTCTACTAGAGTCTCCTGAGCGCAGTGTGGCAAGTATAGTGGCGGACGCCATGGAAGCTGACGTATCGCATATTCTCTGCGTCTGCGTGCAGCTGGAGACCTTCGCTCAGGTTCGCCAGACGGCGTTAGAACACGACAATGTATACGCCTCCGTGGGCGTACACCCGAATACTGATAACGAAGCGCGGGAACCATCGATTGACGAATTATTAAAGTTCGGCCGGGACCCATTGATCGTCGCCATTGGTGAGACGGGCCTGGATTATTTTCGTACCGATGGGGATTTAAGCGGACAACGTGAGCGTTTTCGTTGCCATATTCGGGCGGCACGCGAATTAAGAAAACCTTTAATCGTTCATACCCGAGACGCTGCAACTGATGTTATTGCAATTCTACGTGAAGAAGATGCAAGAGAAGTCGGAGGGGTAATGCACTGTTTCGTCGAGGATTGGGAGACCGCAGTCGCCGCGATAGAGCTTGGGTTTTTCATCTCCATATCTGGCATTGTCACTTTCAAATCGGCCGAGGCCGTACGTGAAGTCGCAAAACGCCTGCCCCTAGATCGGTTACTTATCGAGACCGATGCGCCGTGGCTTGCGCCGGTCCCAAAACGTGGACGACAAAATGAACCAGCATTTGTACGTCACACGGCCGAGTTTCTCGCTAGGCTCCGCAACACAAGCGTAGAAGAACTAGCTGAAGGGACTAGTAATAACTTTTTCAAATTATTTGGTATTTAATTAATTTATTAGCGTTATATGTAGAAATTTTATTGCAACGCATACCAGCATAATTTCGTTTTTGGTGCTTACGCGACGTCTGAGAACTGACTAGCCTACCGCCGGAGAACACTATTCTCTATCGGAGGCTGATGGAACAGTGAAAACTTACTTTGCGGTATAATCCCGACGGCGGACCAGGTTTGGGAAAATTACGGGAGGAGCAAATGGCTGTGCAATCACTTGATCACTACTTAGTGTTCGCAGGGGATCTTGAGCTCACTAAGCGGTTTTACGTGGAGACGCTAGGACTAGATGTCGGCTTTCGGCCGCCATTTGAGTTCCCAGGATACTGGCTATATATAGACGGCAAGGCAATTGTTCACCTCGCGGCTGATGATGGTAGTGGGGGTTTCGAAAAATATCTAGATAAACCGGAAGCAGCGCCAGACGGTGGCACCGGCGCCCTAGACCATATTGCATTCCGATGCTCCGATGGCAGTATTCAAGAATTTCGTGCCAAGCTAGAAAGGTTAAACGTGCCTTACAAGCATCGGGTCGTCCCCGAATTTGATCTTCAACAATTATTTCTTGACGACCCCGATGGGCTCATGATTGAACTAAACTTTTTCGACGAAGCTCCTTGAAGCTTCGTAGCCCTATATCGGGCCAGTTCACTCAGTCGACCATTCAAAAAAACGGATTACCCGTCTAAAGGCTAAGCTACAGGAAGAATGCGCGGTACAATTGGGGTCGTTGGCGGCTCAATGTCAGGTTTGACAGTAGGGTTATTATTGCGACGTCGAGGTTGGGACGTTCATATCTTTGAACGTACTGGAGAACAACTCGCTAGCCGCGGTGCCGGGATCACGCCGCACAAAGAATTATTTGATGCGTTTCGACAGGCGGGGGCTGAAATTCAAACTGCCATGGGGGTCGAGGCCCATGGGCGAACTTTATTTTCTCAGGATGGAGAAATTGTCGCACGCATAGAAGCACCCCAACTGTTTACTTCATGGGGGTTACTGTATCGCTTTCTCCGCACGAAATTTCCAGATGATCGTTATCACAATGGCGTAACGGTGTCAGCGCTGGAAACTATGGACGACGAGGCCATGGTGGAATTTGACGATGGTTCGCATCAGGCATTTGACTGGGTCATTGGAGCCGACGGCCTCCGTTCGGTGGTGCGAGAATCACTTTTCCCGGAGCTTCAACTCAATTACACAGGCTATGTTGCTTGGAGGGGCCTGGTCCCCGAGGCTCGTATCCCCATAAAGATTGGAGAACAACTCCGGGACCGCATGGCCTTCTATCTGCCTCCAGGTGAGCATATGCTTGGCTACACTGTCGCTGGGCCAAAGGACACCTGTGTACCAGGAGAACGTTTTTACAACTGGGTTTGGTACCGCCCGACCCCTTCTGGCGCGGCAAAAACGGAAATGTTTACCGATAATGATGGAGCCTATCACCCGGATGGAATAGCTCCGCACCAGATTCGCCACTCAGTTACTGCGGCGATGCGCGATGATGCTCAAGCTCTCTTACCGCCTCAATTCCAAGCAGTTGTGCACAACACTGAACATCCTTTTATACAACCTGTAGTTGAGCTAGGAAGCGAGCGACTCTTATTCAAACGTGCCGCCTTGATAGGTGATGCCGCATTCACCGCGCGACCGCACATCGGATTTGGGGTCTCGAAGGCCGCTGGAGATGCTTCCACTTTGGCATGCGCATTCGAAAAACCAATTCGAGAGAGGTCCACGGCGCTCTACGAGTGGGAGCAAGAGCGGCTTCGTGTAGGGCGTGCGCTCCTTAAACGTAGTGCAGATCTCGGCTGTTATTTGAGCGGTCCTCCGCAAAATAAAAAGGAGGCGGCACGTTTCGAGGAGTTCCGGCAACCCGATGTCTTATTACACGGAATTGCCGCCATTAACCCTTACGAATTTCTCGAAGATTGAAGGTTATTCTTTATGTCAAAAAAGCCTCCTCCTACACAAGACTATTGTGAGGTGTATGCCGAACCCCGGCATAGGTTTCACCTAC
>DPMX01000299.1 GCA_003540955.1 Gammaproteobacteria bacterium | reverse complement strand
TAGAGTCAGCTGGGATCAGGATCGCTTTCGCGTTAATGTCGTCACCGTAAAAGCCTGCATGAGTCGGGCCTGCCCCACCGTATGCAACTAATACACAATCGCGCGGATCGTTGCCTTGTTCGATTGTCGCTCGGCGAATTAGATCCGCCATATGGGCATTGATTATCCGGATCATTCCGATCGCGACCTGCTCGGCATCCATGCCGAGTGGTCCCCCGAGTCGGTCCAAGGCTTCGAAGGCGCTCCCAGAGTCAAGTTGCATGCGACCGCCAAGAAAGTTTTCAGCGTCGAAATACCCTAAAACAAGATCGGCGTCAGTCACCGTTGGCTCAATCCCACCTTGCCCATAAGACACGGGACCAGGCCTCGAGCCCGCACTGTGTGGCCCAACACGCAAAATGCCACCGTCGTCAACCCAACCAACGCTGCCCCCGCCAGCACCAATCGAGCGCACCGCGACTTTGGGTAGTCGGAAACTGTATTGCGAGACCACAGGTTCGTCTTCTAACGGTACCTGACCTGCCGTTATCAAACCTACATCAAACGACGTGCCTCCTACGTCAGTACAAATCATATTAGGTTCGCGATATAAATCAGAAAGGTACTGACAACCAAGGATCCCACCAGTTGGGCCTGAGTCAAGTGTAACAATAGGGCGCCGAGCCGCGTCGGCCACAGAAGTCAATCCATCACTGGCTTGCATGACTAGTAACGGATGATTAAGACCCGAAGAATGCAAACGCTGTTCTAACTCACGCAAATAACCCGCCACCTCGGGACCGACGTAAGCATTTAAAACCGTCGTAACCGCCCGCTCGTATTCACCAAGAACCGGCGCCAATTCGTGCGAGAAAGTACAAAATAAATCCGGCGCTCGCTCCCGTAATAGCTCAGAAATACGCTGTTCATGAGCGCTATTTAAAAACGACCAGAGTAGGCAAACGGCCACTGCGTCAAGCTTCGCCGCAAGTGCGCCATCGATCGCCTCAATCACGCTGTCTTCATTAAGGGGTGCGAGAATCTCGCCTTCGACATCAACCCGTTCGGCTACGCCAAAGATGTGTTCCGGCTCTACTATCGGTGTCGGCTTTTGAAGCTGTGACGCGTGAATTAATTCGCGCTCGTCGAGACCGGCACTCTTAGCAAATACTTTACCGATAAGCAGAGCGTCCTCATGGCCACGTGTCGTGATCAGGCCAGTCTTAGAACCACAGCGGGTAAGCACGGCGTTCGTCGCTACCGTCGTGCCGTGGACGAATTGCGTGGTATTGGTAAGTAGTTCAAGTAGTGAGAGTCCGCGTTCAACGGCGTTTACAGTGACCGCATCAATTACACCATCGTAGAGCGCCCCATGGGTAGTCAATGACTTAGAGATAGTCCGCTGCCCGGCCGCGTCTGCTACAACACAATCGGTAAACGTGCCGCCGATATCAACGCCGATGCGATAGTTCATGTGCGTTCCCTCAGAATTTGAACGTAGTCCCGCAAGGCAGCGGCGAGCTCAGGGACCTCAAAACCAAAATCCTCTTTCGCTCGATCTGAATTAAGCGCCGAATAATAAGAAACACCGAAACCCATCGGATCGAGCCCAGGCCCAATCTCAATGTCAGCACTTGGAACCAGGCCACGCAGAATATCCGCAAAGTGAAACAAAGTGCGTGCCACCCCACTACCGACATTATAAATGGCGTGAGGTAGCGGCCTTTTGTGCAAAGCTATCGCAACGATCGCCGTTGCCGCGTCTCGCACATAGATGTAGTCATCGCCTTGATCTCCACCTTGTCTGATGCGCACCGGTCGGCCCGCCACCGCGTCCTCGACAATACCCGATATCTGTGACATCGGTCCATGCTTTCCAACCTTACCCGGTCCAAAAATCGTAGCAAAACGTAATGCCGCAAACTCTGGTCCACCGCAGCGCTGGTAGTTGAGACCAAGACATTCAGACGCAACTTTCGCATGATCGTAGATATTTTTTGGATGAACCGCGTCGTCTTCAGTTAGGGGTTTGTAGGTTGGATGTGCGTAGATCCCTGTAACTTCACCGTAAGCTGCTTTTGAACTAGTGAATACGACACGGGCGACGTCCAAGTCGCGTGCAACCGCTAGCACGTTCGCTGTTCCCATGATATTTACCGCATAGCCGCGATAGGGATCAGCTTGTGCTTCGACGGGTAAAATTGCAGCGAGATGGATGATAACATCTGGTCGAAAATCCCGCAGAACGCTCTTTAACGCGCTTTGGTCGGTTACATCGGCAATACGAAAATTAAGCTTGCCCGCCAAATCTGGCGCTAACGAGTAGTCCTCGATCGAATTTGTAGCAAGGATCTCTACCCCAGCGTTCCGAAGGCTTCGAACGACGAACACCCCATTCACGCCAAGGGAACCGGTTATCGCTACGCGCATATCGCAGATTGCTCCGGCTAAATTGCAACCAGCAATTTACACATCCTGACGCGCAGAACTACCGCCTCCGCATATAACCGGCTGAACTTATACACTACAGCATTACTCACCCCACCATTGTGGTAAACAAGATTGAGAAAGGCTTTTGCTGCTCCATCAATTTCGTTAGGGAGAAACCAATAACTAATTGCCTTCTTAGCGACCACACTACACTCAATGCCAGACCGATTAGTGCCTGTCAGCGATCTACAGAAAAAACCGTAACTATGCATTTTTAGCGTTCCTCTTTCATCAATCCTTTGCTTTACCCGTAACAACTGAATCCGAGTAATCCTCCTCGCGGCTTTTCCCCTGCGACCATATTTAATTTCTTGGGTTATTGAAAGTCTATTTCGTCACCCAAAGGTGATCTATGCATGAGTCATGGCAACGTTAATCGAACATTTTTTAGTCGCCAACGATCTCCTGAAAAAGTTCCTGCAAACCGTAACTACGGCGCCTTCGATTGTATCACTTTATATAACTTAATCTGTCGTAGCCAGATCGATTTTGCGACGGAATCGGTTCACTAATGCAACAGATGTTTTAACAAGGTAGAATTCGCGACCTTGATTTTTTACTTAAATTAGCATTCCAGACGGAGCGCTATCTCGTTTCCAACTATAAGCTGATCGCATTATTCATGGACAAAGAATCGACCCTTAGCGCGTCAAACTTTATTCGCTCGATAATCGAGACAGACGTCAGCTCCAAGAAGATGGAGCGAGTAATTACGACACGTTTCCCACCAGAACCCAATGGACACCTTCATATCGGGCATGCGAAATCTATTTGTTTGAACTTCACGACAGCGACCGATTTCGGCGGTACGTGCAACTTACGCTTCGACGATACAAATCCTGAAAAAGAGAGCTCAGAGTATCAAGACTCAATTACCGAAGACGTGCGCTGGCTGGGGTTTGACTGGGGTAAGTCCACACTGCACGCCTCAGATTATTTTCAGCAACTCTACGACTTCGCTCTCTATTTGATCAAGCATGGGAAAGCGTATGTAGACAGTATGTCCGCTGATGAAATTAGAATGTACCGAGGAACATTAACTGAAATAGGAAAAGCAAGTCCCTATAGAGATCGCTCTGTCTCTGAAAATCTTGATCTGTTTCAGCGTATGGCTACGGGGGAATTTGAAGATGGCACCCATGTACTGCGCGCAAAAATCGATATGGCGTCGCCGAATATCAACATGCGGGACCCTACTCTCTACCGAATCCGCAATGCCTCACACCACCGTACCGGAGATAGATGGAAGATTTATCCAATGTACGACTACACACATTGCGTTTCCGATGCACTTGAGGGAGTTACCCATTCTCTGTGCACCTTAGAGTTCGAAGATCATCGCCCACTTTACGATTGGGTTCTTGAGCAGCTACCAATCGCCCACCATCCGCGACAAATTGAATTCGCCCGCCTCGAACTTAACTACACTATTACGAGTAAGCGTAAATTAAGTACTCTCGTCAACCAAGGCGACGTTGAAGGGTGGGATGATCCCCGCATGCCGACAATTAAAGGCATGCGGCGTCGTGGATATACCGCTGCCGCCTTAAGAGATTTCTGCGAGCGAATTGGCGTCACTAAAAAGCAAACAACCATTGACGTTAGCCTGCTGGAAAACTGCGTCCGCACCGATTTAGATCGCTGCGCCCCACGTGCAATGTCGGTATTACGGCCACTTAAGGTTATTATTGAAAACTATCCAAAAAGTGCGACGGATCTATTAGATGCTGCAAATCATCCCAAAGACGATAGTTTCGGTATACGAAAATTGGCATTCACCCGAGAACTCTATATCGAACGTGATGATTTTATGGAGATTCCTTCGAAAAAGTTTTTTCGTTTGGCACCAGGCCGAGAAGTTCGATTGCGGTATGCATACCTGATCACTTGCGAGCGTTTAGAATACGATCCAAAAACCGGTGAGTTAATTACCGTGTACTGTACATATGACCCGAAATCTCGCGGCGGAAAATCACCGGACGGCCGGAAAATAAAAGGTACTATACATTGGGTATCAGCAGAGCACGCAAAACGAGCACAAGTGCACTTATACGATCGCTTGTTCAATATCCCAAACCCCTCATCCTCCGACGACTTTAGAAACCATCTCAACGCTGACTCGGTTGAAGTTATTAACAATGCGCTGATCGAACCAGGGCTCGGAGATGCAATACCTGGAGCTCATTATCAATTCGAGAGGCTCGGTTATTTCTGTGCGGACGAAAATCGACACAGTGCCGGGTCTCCGGTCTATAACCGCACAGTGACCTTACGAGATACTTGGTTAAAAAAAGAAGTTATCCAGAAATAGGAACCAACTTCGTAATCTATGCTACTTCTGCGAGATGGTGAGTCATAGTCAGAGCAGATTCTTGTTCACAGTAGTATCGGGGAATCAATTCTCCCTTCTCGTAACCAAGAGATTGATAAAAACGAATGGCTCCGCGATTGCTCGCCCGAACTTCAAGCGAAACACTTGGGGTCCCGGCCACGTAACACGACTCTTCGAGCCACCGCAACATGTCGGACCCAATGCGACCACGTCGGTAGGCTGGATCAACCGCTAACAAGTTTAGGTGAGAGCATTCTTCACCGAAACGCATTATTCCAAACCCGAGCATCTTTTTAGGGGTGCGAGCAACAATTGCAATCGTATCCGATGAACGAATTGCTGTCGCAACCCGCTTAGGGGTCCAGCTCCACCACGGCAGGTCAACTTCGATAAAACGACGTGACATGCGTGCGATGCTATCCCCGTGAGAAGGCTTCGCCAAGCAGATCTCAAAGAGCGGTGGGCGATTTTCGTGGGGCATCACAACCTGATTTTCCGGTTTCATTAGTTACTAATTTTCCACCCAAGGTCGCAGCATAATTTCTCACGTCGATAAAGATACGCTCTGTAATCGGCTTGGAGCTTTTGTAATGGTTTTTTTGGTATTCCTGGCTGCAACTGCTAACCCCATTTTATCTGCTTCAAAACGTCTGGCATAGCTCGCGCTAACGCTCCGGCCACATCCTACGATGAGAGCGACTTCAGGGCCTTTACTCATTTCATGTACCTTTGTATTGCTGTCTTAGAGGCGCACGTCCAACGGTGATGGACTTATCGGCGAGCAGCTTTGGACATTGCTTTGTCCGACATCTGTTATTATTTCAACTAATGCCCTGGTAGCTCAGTCGGATAGAGCGATCGCCTCCTAAGCGATAGGCCGCAGGTTCGAATCCTGCTCAGGGCACATAAAAAGGTCACATTTTTTTCGGAAAACCCTAAGGCCGTCGACGTTTCCCGTCACAAAGCTGAGGAGATTCCACCAACTATTCTACTTCTTTAGGAATTTGACGGTAGAAAATCCGATATAAAGCACCCACATGATCATCTGAGACCAGGATACTACCATCCGGCATTTGCTCCAAATCAACCGGTCGTCCCCAACTATATTCGCCAACGAGCCACCCAGTCGCAAACGGTTCATAATTTATTATTTGCTCACCCGGACCGAAGCGGGCCCGCATGATCCGATAACCACTTTTTCGCGAACGATTCCACGAGCCATGTTCCGCTATCAATAGATCGAGATGGTAGCCTGGTGGAAACTGTTTTCCTGTATAGAACAATGGCCCAAGCGGAGCGACATGCGCACCAAGCTTCAAATTGGGTTCTATATAGTCGTCGACTCGCGCGTTTGTTCCATATTTCGGATCCATTACATCTCCTCCGTGAATATATGGAAAACCGAAATGCTGGCCGACGCGGGTTACCCTATTCAACTCTCCAGGCGGAATATCATCCCCCATCCAATCCCGGCCGTTATCTGTGAACCAGAGTTCTTGGCTCTTAGGATGCCATGTGAACCCGACAGAGTTCCTTACTCCTCGTGCAACAACTTCCATACTGCCGTCGTCAACATCTATTCTTAATATAGTGCCGTAGGGATCATCCACGATACAAACATTGCAGGGGGCGCCGACTGGAATATACAACTTCCCATCGGGTCCAAAATCGATGAACTTCCAACCATGATGACTATCGTGCGGCAGTTGGTCATAGACAATCCGTGGCTTCGGCGGCGACTCTAACCTTTCATCTATGCGATCAAATGCCAAAATTTGATTGACTGCGGCAACATATAAAGTGCCGTTTCTGTACGCGACACCTGAGGGCATATATAAGCCTTTGGCAATCATGTGTACTTGATCTGCATGGTTATCACCGTCTTCATCCACTACGGCATACACTGATCCAGCGCTACGGGTACCAACGTATACAATACCGCGCGAACCGCGAGCCAACTGTCGCGCATTTGGAACATCTGCAAAGTGCGATATTGAGAAACCTTCCGGCAATTTTATACGGTGGAGCGGTACGGCCGCTGCTATGGGAATTGAGGCCACCACAAATGACATAATGCATAAAAGGAACACTGTTATGTCCAATCGGCTTCGATCGAATCTTTGATTCATTAGTGGGACACTAAAAATGGTAATACCTCAATTTTAACTCTTTTTGGAGGAACATCAGGGTAATCGTAACCTGCTTGGTATTTTCCTAGACTTTTGGGGCTATCATCGCTCATTATTTATGTTGGGAGGCGTGATAATGTCGGAAAAGTAATTCAATTTATGGCAGCACTGGTTAGTCAACTAATCACACTCCAGTGGGGTGAGCCGATAGTCAACATATATTTCTTGACTAGCCGCTGATGGCCCACGGACCATCTATACTTTCCCATCGGTGCATTTTTGAGCGTAGGAAAAATCGCGGCGACAAAGGCAAGCTACTGCAACGTCAAAGACTAACTCGCGATTGAGCATTACGAAATACGAGGATCGACTCAATGAGCGTGACCCAACTACCATCGTGGCAGGCATTAAACGTACACGCGAGACGTCTGCGCGACACTCGAATAGAGAGCCTATTTGATCGTGACCCAGATCGCCTCAAATATCTTTGCCAAGAAGCAGTTAGTATCTATGTCGACATGTCAAAAACGCTGGTCGACCGTGCCAGCTTCGACAGCCTACTGCAGTTGGCTGAGGAGCGACAACTGACAGATGCGATAGCCGCTATCTTCGATGGCGAAGTAGTCAACCCGACGGAAAATCAACCAGCATTGCATACTTTACTGCGCGAACGTGAATCAATAGTTTCTGATGCATTAACGATGGAACGATTTGGCCAAGTGGGAGCGATTCGACAGGAGATCGCTGATTTCAGCGATCGAATGAACACCGGAAAGATCCGTGGTTTCAGCGGATCCCGGATCAAAGATGTCGTGAATATAGGGATTGGGGGCTCTCATCTCGGCGCGCAGATGGTCTGTGATGCGCTACGTTGCGAGCACCTACGCGACGTAGGAGTTCATTTTGTTTCAAATGTCGACGGCAGCGATCTGGAGCGAGTCCTTACACCACTCGAACCCGATACAACCTACTTTATCGTAACATCGAAATCATTTAAGACTGCAGAGACATTACTCAACGCGAAAAGCGCTAGCTCGTGGATCACTGAAAACTTCAAAACTCAGGACGCCCTACCATCGCATTTCGCCGCTATTACTTCTAAGCCTGAACGCGCGATAGCTTTTGGCATCGATCCAAAGAATATTTTCCCCATCTCGAATTGGGTTGGCGGGCGCTATTCGCTTTGGTCTGCAGTCGGATTAGCGATTTCAATCGCTATCGGAAACGACGGATTTAACCGATTACTTCTGGGTGCCCACGAGATGGACCAGCATTTTCGCACAGCAACATTTGAAAACAACATACCCATTATGCTTGCCCTTATCGGAATCTGGAACACTAATTTTCTGGGTTGCGAAACACACGCTATAGTCCCGTACGATGACAGACTGAGGTTTCTTCCCGCATATCTACAGCAACTTGAAATGGAAAGTAACGGGAAACGTATAACTCTTAAAAACACCCTAACTGACTACCACACTGTACCGATTGTTTGGGGGGGCGTCGGAACAAATGCACAGCACGCGTTCTTCCAACAGATGCACCAAGGCACGCGAAAAACGTCGACTGACTTTATCCTCGTACTCGCCCACCAACGTGCAAGTCAGGAGCATCGCGATATGTTGGTAGCAAATTGTTTAGCTCAAGCAGAGAGTTTGATGCGTGGCCAGAAGCGCGACACGCTTAACGATTCAGAAAACCCTACCGAGCATATAGATCTGCCGGCACATCGAGAGACGCCAGGAAACCGCCCCAACACAACTATCGTTACAGATAGCTTAACACCCGAATCCTTAGGTGCCTTGCTCGCGCTTTTCGAACACAAAACTTATATTCAAGGCATAATTTGGGATATTAATTCATTTGATCAATGGGGTGTCGAGCTGGGAAAAACTTTGGCTAATTCAATCATGAACGAGTTATCGGGTACAAACTCCGGCACGCACGATCCGTCTACTAAAGCTTTACTAGCACGATTTAAAAGGGTACGCGACGGGATACCTTAGCAGGAGACGGCTCCCGCCTGCCGAAAGTTCGGCGATCCTATCTTTAATGCCCGACAGCGTTGTATTAGCGTGATGACCGGCAGCCGCTTACCTAACGCCTTACCTCTAAGCTCTCCCCAAGCCAGGCAGTTCGCCGCAATCAACCTTTCGCTATATAAACAGTAGAGTAACAATACCGCATCCATATTTCTTTAGCAGATTTCGCTACAGGCCTTGGCATTATGAAGCGTCTCTAGCGTCCACGCCCTCTTCGCTCATCAACTTAAGTCTTGTTCGGGTTTGCATAAACATCTCGACGATAAGGCTACTATTGCTTGCTTAAGTGTAGAAAAGTGTCACCTTAAAACCGACCGATAAGCAGCTCAGGCCAGGATCCTTGCGGTATAATGATCGAATGTTACTGACCAACCAAATCAATCCAACTTCAACTTATTGCGAACGAGTGCAAACTATAGAGCACATGTCATTCATCGAAGATGCGCATCTTACTGCCTGTGCATATTAAGCTCATTATTTCAGCTGTCATCCTATGTACGATATTTTCTAGTGGCATATATATTGCTTCGAGAGGTCACAATGAGTCGGCACACAGTATCCCAGGGATACTGTGGCCAGATCCGCCATCAATAGGTTCTTTTTCGCTCACTAACAGCAATGGTGATGCGGTAACTGAGCGCAATTTACAAGGCCGATGGACCTTGATTTTTTTCGGATTTACTAGCTGCCCAGATATTTGTCCGACAACTCTTGCAACACTAAGCCAGGTTTATCAACGGTTGCAAAGCAATCAGTATGGTTTTGAAAAAATTCAAGTGTTGTTTGTTTCGGTGGACCCAGCACGCGACGATGGAGAAAAATTACAAGCCTACGTTGATTATTTTAATCGCGATTTTATCGGAGCAACTGCAGATGAAGAGAGGATTAAACAATTAACCGACCAGTTCGGAGTCGTCTATTTTAAAGTTAAAACTACTGGGCCCGCCAACTACAATATGAATCATACATCGTCCGTTTTATTAGTCGATCCCCATTTGCGGTTTGTTGGAATATTCTCACAACCACACGAAGCGGGCGATATCACCGAGCGCCTTGTTCAAATTATCTCGTTCGTAGAGGACGCAGGATGATAGGTTACACTCGGCGCTGGGCAACCTTGAGTCTAATTTTAATGGTGCCGTACGCGAGCTTCTCGTGCGGCAGCATCGAGGTGCTCGACGCGTGGATCCGAGAACCGCCACCGGTTTCCACGGTTGCCGCCGGTTATTTCACGTTAAAAAATAATGGGTCTAAATCAGCAGTTATTGAGCGAATTGAAGGTTCTTGTTGCGCCGAGGTTACGATGCATCAAGTTTTGGGCGTTCACAATCAAAAACACATGGCACCTATGCCCAAGCTACTTGTCCCGCCTAACAAAATCGCCTCGTTCACTCCTGGGAATGCGCATCTAATGTTAGTTTCGCCAAATGAACCGCTACAACACGGACAGAGCGTAGAACTCAATTTTATTTGCAACGACGGTACGTCGCGAAAAACGGATTTTACTGTCGTGTATGGCCAATAACCGAAGACTTTCCGCACCTCGACGATGAGCTATCTAGATCACCTAATAACATTGCCACAACGGATTGTGCCCCATCACAGACTCTCTCGGATTGCCTGGGGTATAGCTCAAAACAAGAACAAATTATTAAAAACCCTGCTTATTCACTTGTTTCTGCTCCGTTATAAGGTTGATCTTGACGAAGCCGATCACTCCCATTTGTCTGACTATAAGTCGTTCAACGACTTCTTCACACGAGCTCTACGTCCAGGATCAAGGCCTCTTCAAGGAACAGCCGGCACCCTGCTCTGCCCGGCGGACGGCATAATCAGCCAACTCGGCCGAACAGCAAACAATCGTTTAGTGCAAGCCAAAGGTCGTTATTACTCACTTGACGCTTTGCTTGCAGGTGATGATGCCAACTCACAAAGATTTAACAATGGCAGTTTCGCGACGATCTATTTGGCGCCCCACAATTACCATCGGGTTCACGCACCAATCACGGGCACGATCACGCAGATCCGATATGTGCCAGGGCGCCTGTTTTCGGTAAATGATCGAACAGCGCGCAGCGTTAATCAGCTCTTCGCACGTAATGAGCGCCTCATCCTCGAAATTTGTTCGGAATCAGAAACAGTAATAGTAATACTCGTAGGCGCGCTCCTCGTCGCCTCGATGGAACTCACCTGCTGCGATGTTAAAGCGGCAATGCGCCACGCCGATAGGCCCACTGAACCTTATTTTATCGAACCAAATGCCGCAAACTCGGTTATTGAACAAGGTATGGAGCTAGGTCGATTCAATATGGGGTCTACGGTCATAATTCTGCTCGAACCCGAAACACTAACGTGGGAACCGCTGCTTGCAGAGGGCTCACCTGTGAAGGTCGGACAGGCGCTCGGATCATTTAATACGTCGGTCCTAGCTTAGTCGCTCCATCGGTCCGCACTACAGCAGCTTATAACAGCAGCTGAACCTCTGATCTTTTTACCAATCGCCATCCGATAACCGATTATAAGACCCCTAAGCAAAAACTGTTTAATTTAGCTTTATCGATAAATCGGCCCTCGAAATGAGCTTCTACCATGGAATTAGTTTGGCTTGTCAATGATCGTAGAGTCTCTTTCACCACCTGGGCCGTGTGCTGCCACCAGAATCGAAAACGTTCAATTAAGTTGTATGCCTTCCTGATTTGAATCTTAGGCCGCTCGAACAGCCTGTCAGGCGCCGGTAAACGCTTGGATACCGGTTTGAGCTCTTCCAAGTATCAACGCGTGTACGTCGTTCGTTCCTTCGTACGTATTCACAGACTCAAGGTTGAGCATGTGGCGAATCACGTGATATTCGTCCGATATGCCGTTACCACCGTGCATATCACGAGCAGTACGCGCGATGTCTAATGCTTTACCTGCATTATTTCGCTTCACCATAGAAATCATCTCAGCTGCTCCTTCCCCCCGCTCAATCAAGCGCCCTACGCGTAAAGAAGCATTTAATCCTAAAGCGATTTCGATTTGCATATCAGCTAGCTTTTTCTGAATCAATTGGTTCGCGGCTAGCGGGCGACCGAACTGAGTGCGTTCGAGCGTGTAGTTGCGTGCCGCATGCCAGCAAGCCTCAGCTGCCCCCATCGCACCCCAAGAGATACCGTACCGAGCACTGTTTAAGCACCCAAACGGCCCACTTAACCCGCAAGCATTGGGTAATTTATTCTCCTCCGGAACAAATACCTCATCCATCACGATCTCGCCGGTCGTTGAGGCACGCATGGAGAACTTACCCTCAATCTTTGGCGTTGAAAGTCCCTTCATACCTCGCTCTAGAATGAATCCACCAATCACTCCATCTTCATCTTTTGCCCACACGATCATAACGTCAGCAATCGGAGAGTTTGAAATCCACATTTTATTACCAGTGATTTTATAACCACCTTTCACCGATTTCGCACGTGATTTCATCGATCCCGCATCAGATCCGTGATCGGGCTCCGTCAGCCCGAAGCAGCCGATCCACTCACCGATCGCAAGCTTCGGCAAATACTTTTCGCGCTGCGCTTCGTCTCCATATGCGTTGATCGGATGCATCACGAGCGAAGACTGCACACTAGCAGCCGATCGATAACCTGAGTCTACTCGCTCGATTTCACGAGCGATCAACCCGTAGCACACATAACCAAGATCAGCACACCCATATTTTTCAGGTAAGGTGACTCCGAGCAAGCCGAGTTCTCCCAACCCACGCATAATTTCACGATCAAATGACTCACTCCGAAAGTCACTCAAAACCCTTGGTTCTAGCTTCTCTTGAGCAAATTTTCTTGCGGTCGCCTGTACCAACCGCTCCTCGTCACTTAGATCGGCCTCAAGCAAAAATGGGTCATCCCACTTGAACGGGTTAGTCATACTTTTCGTTGTGGGTTGTGCGGATCTAGATACGACTGACATATTATTCTCTCTTATGGATTTTGGACTTGCTTACAAAACTGCAAATAAATTCACTCAACTGCAATTCATCTATTTACTAGATGGCTTCCAATTTTGTCTTTTTGACATCTGAAGACGACGAAAGATTCGAATAGCCGTCACGCGTTTGGGGGAATTTTCGATCAAGTAGCCGCGTCGCAATAACGGTACGTAGAATTTGTGCCGTACCACCGCCAATAGTAAACATGCGCGCGTCACGCGCGATACGCTCCAAAGGTGCATTTCGAGAATATCCTTTTGCGCCAAATAACTGCAATGCGTCATTCGTCACTTTAATCGCCATTTCGGAAGCAAACAGTTTCGATTGTGCGGCCGCGGTCACATCGGGAAAAGGTGAGTCATTTCCCCCCCGTGACCGTGCAGCACTATAGATCATCAGTCGGGCTGCTTCGAGCTGAGTACTCATATCCGCTAGCATCCACTGAAGACCTTGAAACTCCGCGATCGGCCGGCCGAACTGTTCGCGTTGCAGCATGTAATCCCGACCGTGCTCATACGCACCTGCGGCTAAACCCAAAGCTACCGTACCAGCGCCTACCCGTTGTGCGTTATAAGCATTCATTAGCTCGCCAAATCCACGCCGAAACCCTGACGGCGGTAGTAACACACGACTCTTGTCGATCACCAAATCATTGAAAATGATCTCAGTTTCGGGAATCCCACGT
The DNA here is from genome assembly GCA_003540955.1 of Gammaproteobacteria bacterium. Lineage (GTDB taxonomy): Bacteria > Pseudomonadota > Gammaproteobacteria > UBA11873. Next base: position 2,692 of record DPMX01000299.1, on the reverse strand, counting down.
AGCCCCATCGTCGGTTCACGCTCACCAACTTCAAGTCCCGGATCCTCGTCTCGGATCGCAATAAAGCCCCCGATGCCACATTCCTCACCAGACTGGTCAAACACACGCGCGAAGATGAGATGGAAACGCGAAACACCACCTCCTGTGATCCAGTGTTTTTTCCCGTTAATAACGTATTGGTTGCCCCGTTTATCTGCGCGCGTCGTCATCTCAGAAGCAGCGCTACCAGCTTCGGGTTCTGTAATACAAATCGCAGGTTTATCTCCACTCAAGACCAGTTCCGCGGCCAGCCGTCTTTGCTCTTCCGTCCCGTAGTGCATTACAGCCGAGATAGCGCCCATATTAGCTTCAACCGCAATACGGCCAGTTACACCACACACCTTCGCTATTTCTTCGATAACCACCGCAGCGTCGATGAAGCTCAAGCCTGCACCACCATATCGTTTCGGTATCGTCATGCCCATAAAGCCCGCGTCTCGAAGCGCATCCACGTTGTCCCAAGGATATTGTTCGTTACGGTCCACCTCTGCCGCGTTTGGAGCAATAAGGCTTATCGCAATGCGGCGCGCGCGTTTTTGTAAATCTATTTGTGCCTGTGACAACCCGTAGTACATGTGTACTCCCTTTCAGTGGATATTTTCCAAGCGTCGTAATGCCAACTTCGCTTTATCATCCGCTCCAAGGGCGCTCAAAACTTGGGCATATTTCTTCCAACCACCAGCGCTTTGCGGTTTTACAGTTAGCCGCTGTGATAACAAGACGCGTGCACGATCGAATTGGCCGGCCTGAATCGTCGCGTCAACCAATATCTGCGTAAAGATATCGCGTTGTGCATGGCTACCACCAATCGGACTCCAGCTCTCACGCAATGGCCAAAGGTAATCGATCGCTTGGACATAATCTCCTGCCTCAAATGCAACGATGCCATCACACATAGGGATTACAATTTGGTTTGTTATCGATGCGCAATAGTTGTCTGGGGTGTCCGCGAACGAACTAAGAGATGCAAGAAGCTTATCGACAGCCTTGTCCTGTTTGGCGGCAGCCAGAGTCATACAACTGTGAAGATCAGTGAATGACAGTACATGGTCACCGATCTGTCGTTCAGCGTACTCAACCAAACCATCCCATCGGTCACCAACGTCAACATCCAATAGTTCAAGACGCTTAAGCAATGACGCACCGTTTTGTATGTCGAGGAAAAACTCTGTGTTCGAAGTAATAACACGCTCGTCGTATATTTTCAGAACGAACTCATAGTCACCTTTTTCCAGCGCAAACAGCGCCAGATGCCACCAGTTATGGCCCTGAAAAGGATTACGATCGGCCCATTCCTCCGGATCCCGTTCTAGTAACGTAATACCTTCGTCGATTCGGCCCTGCATCTCTAAGACGTGGGCAACCGCATGAATAGTCCATAGGTCGTCGCCATTCATGTCTAACGCGCGCCGACCAAATTCCTCCGCCCTTTGGTAATCTCCACATTCTTCGAAAGCAAAGGACATCATCCCAAGAACAACGCTGAAACCTGGCATTGACGCATCCCATGAGTCGAATACACCGGTCACGGTATTGCGAATAAGATAGCTCTGACCAGTCCAGAAGCTTTGATGATGATGCATTTTCAACGCTAACAAATCTTGCGGAAAGCTCACCAACACAGCTTCCCAAGCGCCACAAGCTCCTCTGGTATCACCCTTCGCGAGTCCCTCCAGTGCGTCCGCATGTAATCGCTCACGAACATATGATTCATCCAGGTATGACCGCACATGCTCAACGGCCGCGAGCATTTTCGGCCGGACGACAACTGACTCAAGCATCGATAACATATAGCCACGCAGGATATGGGCCATAGGGAAGTTCGGATCATGCTCAAATGCCCCTTTCAATGTCTTGGGTGCTTTTAGGCGATAGTTCCAAACGTCCTCTAGCGAGGCTTCATAGATTTCTAGCGCGGCTTTACTGGCGCAGGTAATGGCTAAACCCCGACAGTCGGTGAGCATGATCAAAACCCCCTACGAGTTAATTCAATATCCCACAAATTTTAAAGCGTTTGTCTGACGGATACGACTATGTAGGCCACCATAATGACAGAAAATATTCAACAGAGAGAATGACCAGCCAAGACTGCTGCCCGTGACTAACTAGAGTATAAAATAGTTGCTGTCGCTATTGCGCAGATTGACATCAACGTTCCTGGCAATAGCCCTTTAAAAAATATGACAAGACCGTTCACACTCAATACGAGCTTCATGTCTTGACTCGCAACTAGACGTTGCTCATCGTTCGACTCATCGAAATACATGAGCTTGACAATCCGCAAATAATAATAGGCGCCTATGATCGAAAACAGCACTGCAAGGGCAGCCAGCCATACGTAGCCGGCCGCTACAACTTCTTTCAATACGTACCATTTTGCCCAAAACCCCGCGAATGGTGGTACACCGGCCAACGAAAACATCAACACCAACATAATAAATCCAAACCAGGGGCTACGTTTGGCTAGGCCGCTGAAATCACTGATCTGATCAGCATCAGTATCCGTTCGGCTCAATAGAATCACCGCACCAAATGTCCCCGTAGTCGTAAGCGCATAAATGATCACGTAGAACATGGCAGACGCATAACCGGATTTGTTGGCTGCGAGTACCCCGAGCAATAAAAAACCCATATGTGCGATGGTTGAATAAGC
>DPMX01000293.1 GCA_003540955.1 Gammaproteobacteria bacterium | reverse complement strand
AAGGCCAATATCCCGACCGAGATCATCGTAGCCAAAAAAGCCATTTTTTGAGGGGCCTGAGAATAGTTGTTCAAGATCAACCGCATTAACACCGTTAATCACAAACGGTGATATCAAGGCAATAACCAGCCAAGCGACGACGACCGAAAAGCTTATTATTGTTCCAATCCGCACTATCCCCCCTCGATGCGCGGATCTACGCACGCATATATAAGGTCGGTGATTGTGTTAACGACCACATAAGCAAAACTGATCACGATCACGCAGGCCTGCACTAACGGGTAGTCACGGCGTTGGATCGCTTCGATCGTCAATTGCCCGACCCCGGGCCAAGCGAAGATCATTTCCGTTATCACCGCGCCACCTAACAACGCACCGAGCTGTAGACCCAAAATTGTCAAAATTGGAAGCGCGGCATTAGGTATCGCATGGTACAACACGATCGGGACTGCGCCGAGACCGCGCGCTCGGGCTGACACGATATACTCCTCGGACAGCACCTCGAGCAACGACGCTCGAACCATGCGAGATAGGATTGCCGCCAGCGAGGCACCTAAGGTCAACGCGGGTAACACGATTGAAGTAATGCGTTCTGTTCCACTCACTGGGAACCAACCAAGCCCAACTGAAAATACAATAATTAGCAAAGGGCCGAGGAGAAAATTCGGAATGGAGACACCGAGTAACGACACCGTCGCTGCGGCAGAATCCCAGATAGTATTTGGATGAAGCGCAGCGAGTACACCTAAAGGCACAGCGATCAAAATCGCTACGCTCATACTCGCCAAAGCGAGAATCAGCGTCCACGGAATTCGCTCTAACAACGTTGCAGCTATCGGCTTCTTCGAATATAGCGATTCGCCGAAATCTAGTGTCAGCAGATCTTTGTGAAACTGCAACCATTGTTGTGCCAGTGGCACATCAAGTCCCAAGTCCGTGCGAAGCTGCTGGCGATCGGCTATGCTCGCCGCTTCACCCAACATCACCTCGATTGGATCGCCTGGAACTAGATGGATTAGAAAAAACGTAATCGATGAGACACCGAGGAGCACGACCGCTGCGGTGAGAAGTCTGTGAGCAGCTAATGATCCCATGATAATTCGAGTAACGAAGCGATTTGTCAGTAGAGTACCATTAAGCTTATCCCGAATAGCTATACCCGGCAAAACGGTATGTAAAATCCCACTGCAATCAGAGGAAGGAACACGCGACTTAATCGATGATATTTACTGGCGTCCCGACCTCTACGAGCTCAAACAACTTTACAATGTCGTCATTACGCATGCGGATGCAACCACGCGATCCGGGAAATCCCATTGTATTGCTATCCGGCGACCCGTGGATATAAATATAACGCGCCTTACTGTCGACACTGCCGCCTTTGTTTAAACCACTTTCGAGACCACGCAGCCACAGAATCCGGGTAAGAATCCAGTCCTTCTCCGGATTAATTTTACTAAGATTATCATCGTAGATATCCCCCGTCGCGCAACGGCCGACGAATACCGTATTCTTAATACAACCTGCCCCGATTTTTTCATCAACTTCGTGACGGCCTCGAGGTGTGCACTCACTATTAACTTCCTCTCCAGGTCCATTAGCTGCGGTAGAAACAAGAAAACTTGCAACTACATTATCGCATTCGTGCAAGGTCAGTATTTGTTTCCCCAAACTAATTTCAACAAAACGGCTATTCATTAACCCCTAATCTCCGCGCCAAAACTAATCTATCATAATAACCATCCCGTTCAGTTTCATAGCCGATGATGGAATCACGAATGATCAACGTTGTGTCCTCGTACCATAGTGGAATGTACGGTAAATCGACCAAAAGCTGTTTCTGAATTTGTCGGTAGAGTGTTGCGCGTGCCTCCAAATCATTAGTCGCGTCAGCCAGTTCGATCATCTGATCAACGGAACCAGATAGGTAGCGACCTCGATTAGCGCCCTGCGGAGGAACAGATGAGCTGTGGAAAGCGTAACGAAAGATATCAGGCTGCTTAAGGCCGACCCATGAAAGACTATACATTTGAAATCTACCGGCCTTTACATCTCCGTAGAACGTGCCCCAATCGTAACTCAATATTGTCATCTCGACCCCAACGCCGGACAGTTGATCCTGAATCGCCGTTGCAATGCGAAGTCGGAAAGGGTCACTGGATGTCTTATATTTTAGTCTCAGTGGTTTCTCCTCGCTGAAACCCGCTGCGGCAAGCAACTCACGTGCTCGTCTAGGATCAAATTCGATGGCTTCGAGTTGTGAATTACCAGCCCAATGTTTGGGCGTAAAAATTCCTTGCGCGAGACGCGCACGATCACCGAACATATATTTTATTAGAGATTGCCGATCGATCGCGTGCGCGATCGCTCGGCGCACCCGCAGATCACTGATATTTGAGTCGTGGAGATTAAAACCAAGATAAGTGAAAGTTGTCCCTGGCCTATGAACTGCCATGATATGTCCATCTTGACTCAACCAATCGACTAATTCAGGCGTCATCGAACCTTGTGTTAAATCAATCTCCCCATGCAGGATTTTCAACGCGCGAACCGTCGCATCTCGAACTGTAACGAAATCGACGAGTTGTCCGTCACTCACTCGCCGCAGACGCAATCGCGCCTCTTTTAGCACACCCTCTACCGCGAAGGGACCTGAGCCAATCGGTCGCTTAACACTAGAGTGTGATTCATCTACTAACCTCTCAGGCATAATACCTATCACAAGCAAACCAGGGAACAGCGGATCGGCTTGCCCTAAGTGAAAATCGACAATCAGTGGTCCGCGCGGACCGATAGATTCGACGTTCGAAAGAGAGCCCCGATGTGGTGACGCTGTTCTTGCATCAAGTACCGACTTGTACGTCGCAACAACGTCATCACTAGTGAGTATGCTGCCGTCATGAAACCGTTGCCCCTCCCGCAGGTAAAATCGATAATGTAGCGGAGTGAGAGCTTCCCATTTTGCCAACGCAGGAATTGCACGATGTGTTTCGTCAAAATCGACCAGCGTCTGATAGATCAATCGCGTAATTCGATATGAGGTTGCATCGGTAGCATACCGAGGATCGAGCGTAACTGCAGGAGCCGCTAAACCAAACCGTATTATACCTACATCCGTTTGGTCACATCCTCCCGTTAAGGCAACCAAAACGAAAACGATGGCAACCCTTTTACGATTTTCCAAAGACTGCAATTGATTCAACATGTGATGTATGCGGAAACATATCCAGGACACCAGCGCAGATAAGTTCGAGCCCACTTTTGGAGCGAATACCCTTCGCATCTCTGGCTAATGTCACTGGATTGCATGAGACGTATACGATACGGTCCAAGCCTCTAAGATCAAGCCTTTTTACGATCGCATCAGCGCCTGTACGAGGTGGATCAAGAAGCAGTTTAGTAATCCCGCGCATGTCTATACCGTCTACTGAATTGTTGTCCGATAAATCTGCTTGGCGAAAAATTACATTACCGATGTTGTTCCTAACGGCATTCTCTTGTGCCCGACGCACCATAACCTCACTACCTTCTATTCCTATAACCGACGCAGTTGATTGCGCCAGCGGTAGAGAAAAATTCCCGAGACCACAAAATAAATCTAAAATTCGATCAGTTTCCTCTAATCGTAAATGTTTCATGACAACGTTTACCATTGCTCGATTGATCGCTCCATTTACCTGTGTGAAGTCAGTCGGTAAAAAGTCAAACCTTAAACCATCGATTTCATAACTGAGCGGAATCGTCGCGTTGTTCAATCGGTGCAAAGTATGTTCGGCACCAGGTTGAAGATAGACCCCGATCCCCGTGCTTTTTTGAAACCGCGTTAGTGCCGCAATATCGTCATCATTAAATGGTAGCAAGTGGCGAAAGACTAACGCTGCCGAACAGTCACCGATCGCCACTTCGATCTGTGGAATTCGATCCGGAATCGACAGCCCATCGACCAGTCGACGCAAATCCATGAGACGCTCTCCGATCACTGGATCTAATACAACACAGCTCTCGATATCGGCAATATACGGCGCGGCCTTTTCTCTAAAACCGACCAAAGCCCCACCTTTTTTCGGAACAACTTTCACCCCAAGCCTTGCTTTACGGCGATAGCCCCAATGTGGGCTATAAACTGGCGGTAATCGTATCGCTGATGTCACCCCTGCGTGGTGTGCTAACAACTCGAAGAGCACGGTCTGTTTGTGTTCAATTTGTTTTGCATTCGATAAATGCTGTAGTGAACATCCACCGCAAACGCTGGCATGAGGACATTTTGGTTCTATTCGATCAGCACTTGCGACCTCGATTTCAAGCGCAATTGCCTCTTCGAAACTACCGCGTCGTTTCGTCGTGCGCGCTAGTACGGTCTCTTGGGGCAACGCTCCACTTACGAAGACGGTTTTTCCGTTAAGATGCCCAATACCTCGACCTTCATGTGATAAATTTTCAATGTTGATGACATACGGTGTACGCCTTTTTTGTCGTCTCATCAGTAAGCTCGCTAAATTGCGACAACTTTCGTATAGCCCTGCTAACCCGCCAAACCCACGGCTGATAAATACTAGGTCTATATGGAACCACTTTCACTCAACGCATCAGCCGCCTGCCACGCATTTAGAAATTGAGAAAAATGTGGTTGATTAGAGTCAATGAGATACGTTTTTAAGCGCTGCAACTCGGATACAAATTGGGCGTTTAAGAGGTGACCACGCATCCGCTCGAAGCTTAAGTACACGAGGTACGTATTGAGTACATCTGTTTCGCAGTAATCTCTAATGGATCTCACATTACCTTCCAAATAATGTTGCCAAACATCTTTTCCGCTCGTGCCCATCTTACCTGGATAGCCAAGCAGACTCGCAATCTCGTCTAACGGAGCTGTTGCACGGCCCTGGTACCCCGAAATAACGTCCATTAAATCGATGTGACGCCAATGAAAACGGCTTAAGTAATTATTGTACCGAAAACTCGGATCCTCGACTCCCGTATCCCAATAGCGCGACGCGCTAATGTCATATTGCAACGTTCGGTAATGCAATACCGGTAAATCGAAGCCACCGCCATTCCAGGAGACAAGGACAGGCGTAAAGCGCTCTATCCCTTCGTAGAAACGGCGGATTAATTCCTCCTCAGAAGAATCGACTTCTCCCAGGGACCAAACTGACAATCGATCGTCTATACGGAGAACAGCAGATATGGCGACTATCTTGTGGAGATGATGACGCAAAAAATCTGACCGACCATCCGTTTCTTGCTGCCGCTTACTAAACATGATGTTTGCAACATCGCGATCCTCGAGACCATCTATCTGCCATAACCTCCGCGCGCTCGCGACATCCGGTACGGTCTCGATATCAAACACAAAAACATTCACGGTGAGGCCCTAGCCAACCTACCATCGCGCTTCGCAGGGACACAATGGTGTCGGCTTCTATTTGCATTCTCTCCGACGAAAGACTTTTTAGTTTTCCCTCTTTGCTGCAAAAGGAAGAGCTTGGGACTGTATACAGCGAAGTGCCCCGCAATAGGGATTCTGAGCGCTTCAGATCTACAACGCGCTTTCAATTGAGTATGCCGTAGTTCCGGCTCACATCGATTTTGCACTAGCTTGGAAACACGTTGGTAGACAAATATCGATCACCTCGATCACAGATGATAACGACAATCACCGACTTTTCGACCGTGTCACTCAGGCGCAATGCAGCAGAAACTGCACCACCAGAAGAGATGCCGGCGAAGATACCTTCTTCTTTGCCAAGCGCTACAGTCATGGCCTCCGCATCCTCCTGCGTAACGTCGATGATCATGTCAACGCGGCGCCGGTCGTAAATTTTTGGCAAGTACTCCTGAGGCCAACGGCGAATGCCTGGGATAGAACCGTCGCCGCTTGGTTGTACTCCAACGATTTTAATTTCTGGATTACATTCTTTCAAATATTTCGAGGTGCCCATAATTGTCCCTGTGGTGCCCATCGAACTCACGAAATGGGTCACAGTGCCCCTAGTATCGTGCCAAATTTCCGGCCCGGTGCCTAAGTAGTGGGCTTTCGGATTATCTTCGTTAGAAAATTGATCCAGGATAATCCCCTCACCGTTCAGCTGCATCTCTCGCGCGGTATCTATTGCCTCCTCCATAGACCCTTCTTCCGACGTTAAAATGATCTCCGCGCCGAACGCCTTCATAATGGCCCGACGTTCCGGACTCATATTCTCCGGCATCACTAAAATCATTTTATAACCTTTGATCGCAGCTGCCATCGCTAAGGCAATTCCAGTATTACCACTCGTCGCTTCGATCAGAGTATCCCCTACGGCAATTTCACCACGATCCTCCGCGCCGCGGATCATCTGTATAGCCGGTCTATCCTTTACCGAGCCAGCCGGATTATTACCCTCAAGTTTTGCTAAAACATCATTCGTCGTTGTGCCGGGCAGACGTTGAAGTCGCACTAGCGGCGTTTTACCGACAAAATCGTCTATGGTTGAATGATCCATAAATCAATATTAACAGACGGTACAGATGAAAATGGGATCGCGGATATAGATATGACGATCTATCGTAAGCAAAGTGTCTTTCACTGAGTGACTTTGTCGTTGCGTCCTAAACAAAATGAGTCGCGGACAGCCGACATTCGGCGACTTTGTACTAAAATCGATAACCAAGATTAAGTACGTGAAAATTGATCCCCGGATTGTCGTCCCCTATTCCGGCATTCGATAAATGCTGGAAGCGATAAATTAATTCGTATTGCGCTCGCGATCCGAATCTAACGCCACCTCCAAGGTGGCTACCAAATGCGAAGGGTACGTCGAAACGCTTGTTTCCGATCGTGTCATCCGTGTGCACATGTGCACCGACACCGAATTCCACGAAAGGTGAAAAAATCAAACTAGGCTTTCGTTGGTATCTCAAGACTGGTGTGACATGAAAATCGCCAAGCGCATCGTTACCCGTCCGGCCTTCATCCCCATCCCAATAGCTCGCTCCAAGTTCCCAGTAGCCGCCGAGATACCAGTCGCCATCAGTGAGCCACTGAGCACTCCAATCCCATGTAAGCGCGACCCCAAAACGGTCAACATCTGCATCGCCCGCAGCAATACCGAGATCGAGGGCAACGCCACTCCAGGCTTGCACCGAATTTGTGCCTGCCCCTAACGTAAGTACGGTCGTGATGTAGACGATGGCGAGCCGAGACGACAATCGAATATTCATTGGGTATACCAGCGATTTAGTTACAGAGTCTGGAACGAGCCTTTGATCCGTAGGCTAGCGCTTATGCGAGTCTCATTCAACCCTAGAGAGAACCTAAACGGGCTCACTTTTCCCCCACAGGCGCAAGCGGTTTACTCAAAACTAATGCATCCTCGCGCCCATCCCTCGCTGGATAATAGCTCGACCGTTCTCCGATCCGCACAAACCCTGATTTCAGATATAAGTCTATCGCCGCGACGTTAGACGGTCGCACCTCGAGATAAGCTACGGTCGCTCCGTAAGTCTCTGCTGACTCAAGCAGTTGGTCCAACAGCGCCTTCGCGTAACTCCGTCGACGGTAGCTAGGATCGACACAGATGTTGAGAATGTGACATTCCCTGGCCGCCACATTCATTATGCCGTACCCGGCTAGTTCGACATTCTCGAGGATTGTCCAACAACAATAACCAACACGAAAACAATCGGTGAATACTCCAGCAGACCATGGAAAATCATACGACCTCCGCTCTATGGCGCACACACCAGCGATATCGTGCTCACGCATTGGTCGCAGACTAACATTAGCGTTTTTGAGCACCGCACTCACGAAATTGATTCTCCTTGCAACAGCTCCTTCACCAATACCAAATCAGCCCATGCCTTACGTTTTTCACGGGGGGAACGAAGTAAATAGGCAGGATGATAAGTAACGATGACCGGAACCTCCAACTGTCCATAAGTATATCTCTGCCCCCTCATTTTACCGATCGGGGTGTTTCGTTGGAGTAGATTCTGCGCTGCTACGCGACCAACGGCAAGGATTAGACGTGGTTGTATCATTTCTACCTGACGGGCCAGATAGGCTGTGCATTGTACAACTTCCTCCGGCTTTGGGTCGCGATTACCGGGTGGCCGACACTTCAAAATATTAGTAATGTAGACCTGCTGGCGTGAGAGACCTATCGCGCCCAACATAGAGTTCAGTAACTTCCCGGCCGGACCTACAAAAGGTTCGCCGAGACGATCCTCCTCCGCGCCAGGTGCCTCGCCAATAATAAGCAATTCAGCATTTAGATCGCCGACCCCGAATACGGTTTGAGTCCGTTCCTTATGTAATTTGCATCGCGTGCAAGAAGCGATTTCGGACGCAAGCCCCTTTGGGTCAAGCACCGAAGCAGTAGTATCTGCGCAATCGGCGAATTGGCGCCGAACCCATATTTCAATGCCCATTGCAGTCAGAGTGTTTGCGTGCCGCACGGTAATCAGCCCTCGGTAAACAAACCGATTAAATCAGCGATTCGAATCGCGAACATACGCTCCCCGCGACACAGGTTAAAACGGTGTAGCCCCAGATCCTCGCTATTGTCGAACTACTAACCGACATCGTGCCCAGAACGTGCGGCTCGTTTACGTTGGATCCGACGTCGACGAATCTGTACTAAGGTCATAAGTGGACCAGATGTTGCATAGCCTAAAAAGCCAAATGCGAGTACCGCCGCCGGATCGATAGATATAAAAGCAAACGCAAGTACTATTGCCAGAACGGCGACGAACGGTACCCTACCGCGTAGGTCAAATTCCTTAAAGCTGTAGTAACGGATATTACTCACCATCAACAAAGCCATCGCAATCGTCGCTGAAAACAACACGGACCCGGTCGGCAATACCGCTTTCAAAGAGTAACTTTCGACAAACCAAATAATGCCAGCAATCACCGCCGCGGCGGCTGGGCTCGGTAAACCCTGAAAATAACGCTTGTCAATCACTCTTGCCTGAGTATTGAAGCGAGCCAGACGTAACGCCGCGGTCGCGGTAAATACAAAGGCACCTAACCAACCAATCTTACCCAAATCAGTCAAGAGCCATTCGTAGGCAACTAACGCTGGTGCGAGTCCAAATGAGACCATATCCGCCAGGCTATCGTATTCAGCACCAAAGTCACTCTGGGTATTTGTAATTCGGGCGATGCGGCCATCCACACCGTCCAGGGCCATTGCTACGAAAATGGAGATAGCCGCGGTTTCGTAACTGCCGTTAATAGCGGACACAATGGCATAGAAACCCGCAAACAAAGCGCCGGTGGTGAATAGATTGGGCAACAGGTAGATACCTTTACGACGAAACTTGGCTTCGCTGTCAGGTGGCGTTTCGCTCAAGGGCGGTTCAGTTTGATTCTCACTATCCATAAATCATTTATCTGTAGTCGCATTTTCTGGTCGGTGATCAGCTACCCAACCCAGACGTATTCAGTGAGGTACAAGACGGCATAGTATCCCGCGGTCTAGCCATCCTAGTTAAGTGAACTAACTTGGCAACCACACTACTTCCAGCAACAACATGGTCACCCGTAGCAACTTCTAAACGACTCTCGGAGGGGAGATAAAGTCGCGCACTGCACCCAAATTTAGCGAACCCGACTCGTCGCCCTTGCCCGACTCGCTCACCCGCGTTGCAACTGATGGAGACCGGGCCTGCCCAAAAGGTCCGGGTAATTACCAGAACAACGTCATCATTTTCGTCCGTCCTAATCCAATAAGCGCTTGAGTGGGGAAGCTCGGAATTGTCAGGTTGATTATCTGGCACCCGACTCCACTGCTCCATGATTTTCCCCTCTGTCGGCGCATAGATACTCCGCACATCAAGCAACCCGCTTTCTATGACGATGGCTTTAGCCGGCCGATTAAGCCATGGATCATACGCGGTATCATGTTGCGTCACCCTGCCATGGGTCGGGCTTACAATCGCCAACGGGATAGGTGGCGCCGCTTGTGTTGGATCGCGAAATAAATAGAACAGAAATGCAAGCAATAGCCATACGAAACTTGCAATGAAGCCACCAAATGTAGCCTGCACCGCAATCGCACTAGCGCCGACAAACGCCAGCGCAGGATACGATTCGCGCGCAATTAGACTGTATAGTTTAGTCGCCACGGCAAGCTATTTTTTTTAAACATACATACCGCTTTCCAGCTAATAAGGCGCTACACCTTTACAAAAGTATTTAATTTCAGGTTTTGTCTGACAATGCAGCTAGTTCTTATCTCTATCCACCAATTTGTTTTCTTTAATCCATGGCATCATCGCGCGCAACCTAGTGCCAACTTCTTCTATCCCTTGCTCGCGTGATATGCGGCGTTTTGCCTGAAGTACGGATGCGCCAGTTTTGTTCTCACCAATCCATTCTCGCGCGAACTCACCATTTTGAATTTCCGCTAAGATTTCCCGCATCGCTGCACGCGACTCCTTGCCGATAACTCGCTTCCCCCGAGTAAAATCACCGTATTCGGCGGTATTAGAAATCGAATAACGCATATCAGCAATGCCACCTTCATAGATCAAGTCGACAATCAACTTGAGCTCATGCAAGCATTCGAAATAAGCCATTTCTGGCGCGTACCCCGCTTCAACCAAGGTTTCAAAGCCAGCCTGGATCAACTCGGAAACCCCGCCACAGAGCACCGTTTGCTCGCCGAAGAGATCTGTCTCGGTCTCTTCGCGAAACGAAGTTTCTATGACTCCCGCGCGCCCACCACCATTAGCCGTGGCATATGACAACGCGAGCTCCTTGGCTTGCCCTGAGGCGTCTTGCGCTATTGCGATCAAACTAGGCACCCCACCACCGTCGACGTAAGTCGACCGAACCAGATGTCCTGGGCCCTTGGGCGCTACCATAATGACATCGAGATCTGCTCGGGGCACAATCTGACCAAAGTGAATATTAAAACCATGTGCGAATGCCAAAGTCGCACCTTGTTTTATGTTCCTCTCGATGTCGATCCGATAGAGATCGCCTTGTGTCTCGTCAGGAGCCAACACCATCACAACATCTGCGTCGCTTACCGCTTTCGGTATTGATTTAACGGCAAGACCAGCCTGTTCAGCTTTCGCCCAACTACTAGATCCTTCACGCAAACCAACCGTGACCGAAACCCCTGAATCTTTGAGATTATTTGCATGCGCGTGTCCCTGCGAACCGTATCCAACGATAGCAACACTTTTAGCTTGAATTAGGGCTAGATCCGCATCTTTATCGTAATAAATTTGTAGGCTCATCGTTACTTTCCCGTATGTTTTAAATCTGTTGGTAGCCTATAAGACCAGTTAAAAGTTCTAGGCTCGTAAGGCCCTCGATCCTCGCAAAATCCCAAGTATCCCAGAGCGAACAACTTCCACAATGCGTTTCGGATTCGCTGCCTCGATGAAAGAATCGAGCTGCTCACCATCGCCAATGATCTCGACCGTGTAAGTGGAGTCTGTGACGTCGACGACGCGCCCGTCGAAGATATCAATAAGGCGTTTCACTTCCTCGCGCTGCTCACCCCCAGCTGCATGCAGTTTAATCAGCATCAACTCACGTTCAATTGCACGATCTTCGTTCAAATCGACCAGCCGGATAACATCAACCAACTTGTTCAGCTGTTTCGTGATCTGCTCGATTATCTCAGGGGATCCTCTCGTCACAAGTGTCAGTCGCGAGACGGTTGGTTCTTCGGTCGGCGCGACCGAAAGTGACTCGATATTATAGGCACGCGCGGAAAACAACCCGGATACACGTGAAAGAGCACCAGCTTCGTTCTCGAGCAGAATTGAAATTGTGTGACGAACACTCATGCAAGTTCACGAACATCACTAGCCAAATGCATTTCATGTTGTCCTTTACCAGCTGCGATCATGGGGTAGACATTTTCGCTTTGGTCGGTCACAAAATCGATGAATACAAGGCGATTTTTCATCGCAAAAGCTTCTTTCAACGCGCCTTCCACATCACTAGGATCTTCGATCCGCATGCCGATATGGCCGAAGCTCTCCGCAAGCTTAACGAAATCTGGCAGCGCATCCATATATGAATGTGAATAACGACTGTCATAAAAGAATTCCTGCCATTGACGAACCATGCCCATATAACGGTTGTTAAGGCTGATCACTTTTATAGGAAGATCATATTGCATGCAGGTCGATAACTCCTGAATACACATAACCACGCTTGCTTCGCCAGTTATGCAGGCAACATCACTGTCCGGATAGGCAAACTGCACACCCATCGCCGCCGGCAAGCCAAAGCCCATCGTCCCGAGACCCCCAGAGTTTATCCAGCGACGTGGTCGATCAAATTTATAGTATTGCGCGGCCCACATCTGGTGCTGCCCAACGTCAGAGGTAATAAAAGCATCTCCGTTTGTCACGTCATAGAGCGCTTTGACCACTGCTTGTGGTTTTATCAAGGGACTTTCGCTGTCGTACTTCAGGCACTCGAGTCCTTGCCATTTAACGATTTGCTGCCACCAACGGTTTTCTGTGCGGTCTACGGGTTTGACCTTATCTTCCTTTAATATACGGCTCATTTCGCTGAGGACATGACTCACCCCACCAACGATTGGCACATCAACTGGGACATTTTTTGAAATCGACGACGGGTCGATATCAATGTGAATAATCTTCGCTTCTGGGCAAAACTGAGCTAGATCTCCCGTCACTCGATCGTCGAAGCGAGCTCCAATGGCGATAAGTAAGTCACATTGGTGCATCGCCATGTTGGCTTCGTATGTTCCGTGCATTCCTAGCATGCCTACAAATTGTGGATCGGTCCCAGGAAACGCCCCAAGACCCATCAACGTATTAGTAATCGGAAACCCCAGAATGCGAGCGAACTCGGTCAACTGCTCAGAGGCATTGTCAAGAATAGCGCCGCCCCCCGTGTAAATCATCGGCTTTGTAGCTTTAGAGATTAATTGCAATGCTTTTTTTATTTGGCCCGGATGACCCTTAGTCGTTGGCTTATATGAGCGTATATCGACCGACTCTGGATAAGAATATTCGGTTGCGTTCGCGGTGACGTCTTTAGGAATGTCGACAACCACGGGACCTGGGCGACCAGAACTAGCAATATAGAACGCCTTTTTTATCGTAACAGCAAGATCTTCCACCCGCTCTACAAGAAAATTGTGCTTAACGCAGGGACGAGTAATGCCGACGGAGTCAACTTCTTGGAATGCGTCGTTACCTATCAGAGCCGTCGACACCTGTCCAGTAAATACAACCAGCGGAATCGAGTCCATATATGCCGTTGCAATCCCAGTTACACAGTTGGTCGCACCTGGTCCCGAGGTGACGAGTACAACACCAGGCTTACCCGTGGCACGAGAATACCCATCGGCCGCGTGGGTTGCACCCTGCTCGTGGCGCACTAGAACGTGTTTAAATTTATCTTGTTTGAACACCTCATCATAAATGTGCAGCACAGCCCCACCAGGATAGCCAAAAACGATATCTACGCCCTCATCTGCTAGCGCGCGGCAAAATATTTCCGCGCCCCTCAGTTTTTCGCTCACATTATTTCTTCCCAACTTACCGACAATGCCAAAATGTAGCTGCTCCCAATACCATGGATGGCCCATTTGCCCTAAGGATAAAGACAACAGAGCAAAGTACTGCGATTCAAACTAGAGGTCAAGCAGCGGCAAACAGAGCCAATATTCTGCTTTAGTTGCACAAACCATTTTATCTGTCGAGAATGCAATCGTTGATTTCACGCGATCGACTAGGAATATACCAAACTATGAAACTTTCTAAACTGCTGCTACCAACTCTACGTGAATCGCCCGCAGATACGGAAATCATCAGTCACCAACTGATGGTTCGAGCTGGCTTAGTGCGCCAACTAGCCGCTGGTATATACACGTGGTTACCGCTTGGATTAAAGGTACTACGACGAGTTGAAAATATCATCCGCGAGGAGATGAACCGTGCCGGTGGCCAAGAGATCTTAATGTCAAGTGTACAACCGGAAGAGTTGTGGACTGAGTCTGGGCGATGGGACGCCTATGGCCCGGAGTTGTTACGCTTCGAAGACCGCCATCATAGACAATTTTGCTTGGGACCGACGCATGAAGAGATCATCACCGATCTGGTTCGCCGAGAAATACGAAGCTATAAACAATTGCCTGTTAATTTCTACCAAATACAAACGAAATTTCGCGACGAGATACGACCGCGCTACGGCATCATGCGAGCACGAGAGTTTCTGATGAAAGACGCCTACTCGTTCCATCTAGATCAAAATTCCCTACAGGAAACCTATAACCAAATGTACGCGACATATAGTCGAATTTTTGACCGTATCGGCCTCAACTACCGCGCAGTTATAGCGGATACCGGCAATATCGGTGGTTCCACCTCACATGAGTTTCACGTACTAGCAGACTCGGGAGAAGATCAGATTGCATTCAGCAGCGACGGAAAATTCGCCGCGAACGTAGAAATGGTTGAGGTAGCAAAGCCGACGACACCCCGGCCCGCCGGTGCTAACGCATGTGAACTCGTTGACACCCCCGGACAACACACAATCGAGGCCGTTAGTAACTTCCTCGGTACAACCCCATCTCAATGCGTGAAAACCTTGATGGTTGAGGGTTCCGATAATGGTATCGTCGCCTTGGTATTGCGTGGCGACCACGAACTAAATGTGATCAAGGCACAACGCCTTCCAGAAGTGGCATCACCAATCCGATTTGCCGAAGCGCAAAAAATAGGGGATACAATCGGTTGTGGGCTAGGTTCACTCGGGCCGGTTGGGCTCCAGGTCCCAATGTTCGTGGACCATGCCGCAAGCATGCTAGTCGATTTCGTGTGCGGAGCGAACAAAGACGGTCAACACCTACGAGGAGTAAATTGGTCCCGTGACTTGGCAGAACCTGAAAGCGTTGACATTCGTAATGTTACAAAGGAAGACCAGGCTCCAAACGATTCCGGAAAAATACTAATCAAGAGAGGCATCGAGGTAGGTCATATTTTTCAGCTTGGAACGAAATACAGCGAGGCACTAGACGCCAAAGTTCTCGATGAAAGCGGTAAGGCGGTCACGCTAAAAATGGGTTGCTACGGAATCGGTGTATCACGGATCGTAGCAGCTGCGGTCGAGCAAAATCACGACGAGCGCGGGATCATATGGCCGGCTCCAATCGCGCCGTTCGACCTCGCTATCGCACCGATCAACGCCCATAAGTCGTCGCGCGTACAGAAGATGGCGTTATCACTCTATGAAAAATTCAAGACTGCCAATATCGACGTCTTGCTATATGACGGCAAAGAACGACCCGGAGTTATGTTTGCTAATCTTGAATTGATAGGCATTCCGCACCGACTCGTAATGAGTGACAGAGGATTAGATTCGGAGACGCTCGAATATAAGGGACGAACGGATGAGACATCCAATAATATTCCGTTGCGTAGTTGCCTGGATTTTATTAAGGACAAGCTTGCGACACGTCCGTCGTAGCTGGAACGTAGACCCCTATCCATCTCATTCCAGTTTATTTCTAACCGCGGAGGCCTAGATTCCACACTCCCTATAAGACGAGAAAATTTTTTACGATTATTGTTCAATGAGACCTACGAATCGTTGGTGGGTCGGTTTCATCCAAAGATGGGAACTTACGTAACAATTCTGCAATTGGCATATCGATGCTCCGGTTGAGCCACGCAGCGTAGGTACGTAAAGCTTGCGCGAAGTGCTCATCCGCGCCATGCAGTTCAATATCTAAAACGTCCTCGAATTCCACAATGGTAGGTGAAATCTGCAGGAGCTCAACTAGGGTCACTCGATTTAGATCGCGAACCAAAATCCAACGGTACGATTCATCACGAGTGATCCAATTTGCCGCATCCAGCCTGTATAAAGCCTGGGTTATAGTATCAAAAGCTAAATCAGATTCGCATGTGAATAACCTTTTCTCTGAAACGGGTATACCAGCTACGTGCCCTTCGTAGAGCCTAAGTAGTACCCTGAACGTAGCGTAGATTGGGTTGTGATAAAGACTGGACCGGCGACGGTTTGAGATAAGCTTGTAAGTCCCCAAACATTGAGTGATCTCGGCTCCCAATAATACGACTGTCCATGACAGATAGATCCAAAGTAAGAATATGGGCAACGTTGCGAACGCGCCGTAGATCGCCTGCTGAGCCGTAAATTGGGTAACGTAGACTGCGAATCCACGCTTAGCCAATTCGAACACGACACCCGCTACGAGACCGCCGATAAATGCATGCCGAAAAGGTACCGGCCGGTATGGTATTAGTTTGAAAAACATCACAAACGCCAATGTCGTCGAGAAGGGTGGGACCAAGGCGAGCAGGCCTGTTTTCAGCCCAAACGTTTCGGCGTCGGATGACAGAAATGGTAGAGAAACCAAATAAGAGGTGACGAATATACTAGCACCAATGAGTAACGGTCCAAGGGTCAATACCGCCCAATAGACCAGAAAGCGTATTAATAGTGGCCGGCGACGCCCAATTTTCCAAATCACGTTGAAGGTGGATTCAATGGTCGACATCATCGCCAGAACGGTCAAGACTAAAACGATCGTGCCTGCTGTTTGCAACCCCCTTGCCTTATCACTAAAATCCACCAAATAGCTACGCACTTGATCGCCCAAAGCGGGAACAAAATTCCGAAAAATAAAATTTTCGATGTCACCCCGCCACTCCTGGAATGCCGGAAAGGCTGCTAAGGTCGCGAAAATGATGGTAAACAACGGCACTAATGCCAGCAGTGAAGTGTAGGCTAATGATCCTGCCGCACCAAGACAATGGTCGGCGATAAAACGTTGCTTGACGTATCGACTAAAATCGACAAATTGCCGAAACGCGTAAATTACCCGAACCATATTATCCGCCCCGCATAGACTCCCCATTTT
>DPMX01000296.1:6454-14432 GCA_003540955.1 Gammaproteobacteria bacterium | reverse complement strand
CTGCGGCTACCTGTTTTGTCCTGCGCGCCATCACCGACCCCGATATACCGACCAACGGTGGCTGTTTTAGGCCACTCAAACTCACTCTTCCTAAGGGTAGCATTGTTAATCCACAGGAGCCTGCACCGGTAAATGCAAGAACGGCGACTATCAAACGGGTCTCGTCCTGCGTTCTTGGCGCTTTAAAAGAAGTGTTACCTGAAAAGGTTCCGGCAGATTCAGGCAACGAGCTTCTGATACTCATGCTGGGAGGTATCCGCGGGAACGGCGAAAATTACGTCGTAGGTGATATTGTTGCGAGCGGTAGCGGTGCCGGTTACCGCAGTGACGGTGTCGACATGATCGAAACCGACGCTACGAATTGTATGAATTTGCCAGTCGAGGCTCTTGAAATGGATGTGCCCGTTCGGATTAACCGCTTCAGTTTACGACCGGATTCTGGTGGTGCGGGAAAACATCGTGGAGGTCTTGGCTGTATTCGCGAATATGAGGTGCTCCGTGGTGATGTCACTGTGACTTATCGCGGGGAGCGCCATAACTCACCGGCAGATGGTTCTCAAGGCGGTGAACCAGGCGCCTTGGCATGTGCCACTATTTATCGTGCAGACGGCTATTCGGAAACCGTCCCGTCGAAAGACGTATTTTTGCTATCGCCTGGGGACCGGCTAACGATTGAGACTGCAGGCGGCGGCGGGTTTGGCAACTTGGCGGAACGCGATCAAAGCCTCACTAATGCTGATCTCAAAAATGGCAAAATCAGCGCTGCTTATAGTGGAAGGTAGACTCTAACGGCGGTTTTACAAAGTTAATCGACGCGCATGGAAGACGAAAAATGGATGGGGCAAGCCCTGTTACAGGCTAAAGCCGGCGCCGTGGCGGGAGAAGTGCCCGTCGGAGCGGTTGTAGTGTCCGGTGGTGAGATTATTGGTGAGGCATTCAACTGTCCTATTAAAGATGTCGATCCGACCGCCCATGCAGAAATTATCGCGCTACGCGCAGCGGCACTATCTCAAAGGAATTATCGACTTGATGATGCGGATCTTTACGTTACCCTAGAACCTTGTGCAATGTGCAGCGGAGCGATGTTACACGCACGTATTCGAAGATTAGTTTTTGGCGCGTTTGACCCAAATTCTGGTGCAGCTGGAAGTGTTATCGACGTGCTCGACCAACCTCGATTTAATCACCGGATCGAAGTTAAAGGAGGAGTTTTGGAGCATCAATGCGCGGCACAACTGCAAGATTTCTTCCGTGAACGGCGTTGAAGTTATGATTGAATTTGAACAAGAGCAACTTGAATCTCAGGCACAGCGCTTGGGTGACCAATTAATCCAAAAAGGATGGTCATTGGTTACAGCCGAATCGTGCACTGGCGGTTGGGTTGCACAAACAGCGACTGCAATCGCTGGTAGTTCTGCTTGGTTCGATCGCGGTTTCGTGACGTACTCCAACCGTTCTAAGGTTGAGGTTCTTGGGGTTGCCGAATCGACTATTGAGACGTACGGTGCTGTAAGTGCTGAGGTCGCCAGAGAAATGGCATACGGTGCACTGGTTGCTGCCAAGGTCGAGATAGCCGTTGCCGTTACGGGGATCGCCGGACCGGAAGGCGGTACTCTGGACAAGCCGGTCGGTACGGTATGGTTCGGTTGGTGCACAAAAGGCAAGGACCCGGTTAGTCAGATGATGTGTTTTGAAGGTGACCGGCGAAGAATTCGCGCACGAACTGTCGTATCGGCCTTCGCTGGTTTGTTCGGCCTACTTGACGGTGAGTAAACGCCAGAACCTATAAATCCAGCACGTTAGGTGGTCCCTTCACCAGGTTGGCTGACTAAGGAACTGCCCAGAGAGCTTCTAGAATTGTCACTTTCAATCAATTGCCACGGAAGCCGGGTTGAAAAACTCCCACTCGCTCGTTAAACGATGGCGTCAATTGTGCGATAATCAATCTCAGCGAGATACCCCGGCCGCTCGTCCTAAAGGCAAAAGTGTAGGGTCGGGAAGATCTACCAAAGCTAGTTAATGCTGCGGGGGGAAATCAGTGGACGAAAACCGCGAAAAAGCCCTAGGGGCGGCGCTTGCACAAATCGAAAAACAATTTGGTACAGGTTCGATCATGCGCATGGGGGATCCCGGTGCGGTTCGAGATGTGGAAGTCGTATCGACAGGGTCGCTTAGTCTTGACATTGCGTTAGGGATCGGAGGAATGCCGAAAGGCCGGGTCGTCGAGGTTTACGGGCCAGAGTCGTCGGGTAAGACTACCCTGGCTTTGCATGTCGTGGCCGAAATTCAAAAGCAAGGTGGCACAGCGGCATTTGTAGATGCCGAGCACGCGCTTGATCCGCAATACGCCGAAAAACTCGGTGTCAGTATAGAAGATCTTCTGGTGTCGCAACCCGATCACGGAGAGCAAGCGCTTGAAATTGCCGATATGCTGGTCCGCTCAGGCGCCGTTGATATCGTCATCGTAGATTCGGTTGCAGCGTTGACGCCAAAGGCGGAAATTGAAGGGGATATGGGTGACCACCACGTAGGTCTACAGGCTAGGTTGATGTCGCAGGCATTGCGAAAGTTAACCGCTAATATCAAGCGCGCAAATACTTTAGTGATTTTTATCAACCAAATTAGAATGAAGATTGGTGTAATGTTTGGTAGCCCTGAGACAACGACTGGGGGTAACGCATTAAAGTTCTATTCTTCCGTGCGCCTAGATATCCGCAGGATTGGATCGCTGAAACGTGGGGACGAAGTAATCGGTAACGAAACTAGAGTGAAGGTTGTTAAAAACAAAGTGGCGCCCCCGTTTAAACAAGCGAATTTTGATATTTTGTATAACGAAGGGATCTCGTTCGAAAGCGAGCTCGTCGAGCTCGGCGTACTCCACGGATTAGTCGAAAAGACCGGTGCATGGTATAGCTACAACGGAGAGCGCTTAGGGCAGGGCAAGGAAAATGTGCGCGTGGTCCTGAAGGAAAATAAAGAGATGGCCGCGGAAATAGATGCCGGGATCCGGGAGATAGCTTTGCCTAAGCCAGAGATTGCCGGTCACGAAGGGTCGGAAGAACCGGCTGGACCAATGGAGCCGGAGGAGGCTGAAGTCTGAACGAAGATGCTGCTGCGCGGCGAATTCGCGAATTCGCGATTGCAGCGCTGGCGCGTCGTGAGCATAGCTGTGTTGAACTCCAGCGGAAACTAGCTGCTAAAGGATTCGATGTCCCCGATATTGAGGTGCAGTTAAACCGCCTAGCTACTGAGCGCCTGCAAGACGATGGACGCTTTGCTGAATCCTACATCAACCATCGAGCCGGACGCGGTTACGGACCCTTAAAAATCCGTGCCGAGTTGCGTATGCGTGGAGTCGATGAAGCGGTCACTAACCGATCATTTGAAATGCTTGATATCGATTGGGACGAGCGAGCCGAAGGGGTATGGAGGAAGAAGTTTAGTGATGCGCCAAAGAATTTTTCTGACTACGCAAAACAAGCACGTTTTCTACAATATCGCGGATTCAGTAGTGATCAGGTCGCGCGCATTCTAAATGCCGAACATTTCGCATAGATCGTATATGCAAATACAGTAAGACTTGCGATGAAAACCTCAGAAATAAGACGTGAATTTCTTGCGTACTTCGAAAAAAATGGACATCTTCATGTCCCTAGCAGCTCACTTGTGCCGAGCAATGATCCGTCCCTTTTATTCACCAATGCGGGCATGGTGCAATTCAAGGATGTGTTTTTGGGGCGCCAGGATATCGGAAGCCTCCGCGCGACGACAAGCCAACGCTGCGTGCGGGCAGGCGGGAAGCACAATGATCTAGATAACGTGGGCTATACCGCTCGACACCACACCTTCTTCGAAATGCTAGGAAACTTCAGTTTCGGTGACTATTTTAAGCGTGAGGCGATTGAATTCGCATGGAAGCTACTAACGGAAAGGTTCCGATTGGCTCCAGAGAAACTTTGGATTACTGTCTTCGACGAAGATGCAGAAGCCGCCGATATCTGGCTAAGGTATATAGGTGTAGATCCCGCCCGGCTATCTCGGTGCGGCGAAAAAGATAATTTCTGGATGATGGGAGATACCGGACCATGCGGTCCGTGTTCGGAGATATTTTATGATCATGGGCCAAAAATTCCAGGTGGACCGCCCGGATCGGCGGACGAGGATGGCGATCGTTTTGTAGAGATCTGGAACCTGGTTTTTATGCAATATGAACGCGATATTGCCGGCAATTTAAACCGGATTCCAAAGCCTTCAGTTGATACCGGGATGGGTCTCGAACGTATGGCGGCGGTACTACAAGGTGTACACAATAATTATGATATTGACTTGTTCCGCAGACTTATCGATCGCGTTCGAGAGATTGTGCCGGACCGAAGCCCGGAAGTTACATCGCTAAGAGTACTTGCAGATCATATCCGGTCGTGTGCATTTTTGATTATGGATGGGATTACTCCCTCGAACGAAGGGCGCGGCTACGTATTGCGACGAATTATTCGTCGGGCACTCCGCCACGGCAACAAATTAGGCGCTAACGAGCCGTTTTTTCATCGCCTAGTCTCCGCGCTTGAAGATCAGATGGGAGATGCGATAGCCGAACTTAGCTCTGCGCGCGCGCGTATCGAGGAGATCCTATATCAAGAAGAGGAACGTTTTGCCGAAACTTTGAAGCAGGGATTGGTGATATTCGAATCT
The DNA here is from genome assembly GCA_003540955.1 of Gammaproteobacteria bacterium. Lineage (GTDB taxonomy): Bacteria > Pseudomonadota > Gammaproteobacteria > UBA11873. The sequence goes on along the minus strand of DPMX01000296.1, from coordinate 9,740 downwards.
GCTGTCGCAAAACTTGAAGGCGTCACAATACCTGGTGAGGTCGCTTTCAAACTTAATGATACTTATGGCTTCCCCGTTGACTTGACGGGCGATATTGCGCGGGAACGCGGTCTAGACATCGATATGGATGGATATATCGCTGCGATGGATGCCCAACGAGAGCGTGCGCGTGCGGCAAGTCGCTTTGAAAATTTGGATACTACAACCGCGATCGAACCGACGGCGTTGGCGGCAATCGATCTAGAACAAGACTTTTGCGGATACGAAAATAACGAAATTGCCACCGTGGTCGCCGGGCTATTTGTCGACGGTGAAATGGTCACGGAAATCAAGGAGGGCGAAACAGCCATTATAGTTCTTGCGTCGACCCCTTTTTACGCCGAATCAGGTGGGCAGGTCGGGGACCGTGGGACAATCTCTACCGAAAACGCAGAGTTTGTGGTGGGAGACGTGCAGGAACAAGCGAGACTGATTTTGCACTTTGGTAAGATGGAGACCGGAACGATTCGTATCGAAGATAGCGCTAATGCAGTTATTGCGGTGGATCGGCGCCAAGCTACGCGTCTAAATCATTCTGCAACGCACCTGTTACATGCTGCGCTCCGGATTGTTTTAGGTACTCACGTCATGCAGAAAGGGTCATTAGTTGATCCGGAACGGCTACGCTTCGATTTTTCACACTCTGTTCCAGTGAGCGACAATGAGTTAATCCAGATTGAACAAATAGTCAATGCGAAAATCTGTGAAAACATTGCTGTTGACTCTAATGTTATTCCCTACCAACAGGCGATCGATGATGGTGCAATAGCCCTTTTTGGTGAAAAGTACGGTGAAGAAGTGAGGGTTCTCCGCATGGGTTCATTCTCGGTTGAACTTTGCGGTGGTACTCATGTCAGCCGTACAGGTGATATCGGATTATTTAAATTGACTTCAGAAGGGGGAATCGCGGCCGGGGTGCGACGAATCGAGGCGCTCACCGGGGTGCATGCACTAGATTATGTGCAGACGCTCGGGCGTGATCTGAATTCGATTGCTGGCCTAGTCAAGGCGCCGATCAGAGAGACGGAACAAAGAGTCGAAGGCTTGGTTGAGCGTATTCGTGCGCAGGACAAGGAGATCCAATCCTTAAAAGAGCGCCTTGCCGACCGGGCAAGCGGGGATCTCAGGGATACAGCGACGATGGTCGGTGAAATTCACGTCATTAGTCAGGTCATCGATGGCGCCGACATGGCGACACTTCGGAGTACCACGGATGGCCTGAAGGATCGTCTCCAGCAAGCTGTGATAGTGCTCGCTACAGTTGAGAACGAACAAGTGCGGTTAATTGCCGGCGTTACAAAAGATCTTACCTCGCGGATGAGTGCTGGAAAATTGGTGAACTATGTTGCGGGACAGGTTGGTGGGAAGGGGGGCGGGCGTCCGGATATGGCGCAAGCTGGTGGTGACGATCCGAGTAAGCTGGAGGGGGCTCTAGCTAGTGTCGTCGCTTGGGTCGAGGGAAAGGCTGGATAGTGTCGTATTAAACTCCTTCCCCGTAAAATTGCAAGTTAGATATGTTTTAACTTTGTGACGATTGGAATGGTTGTCCTATTCAAGGTCTCGATCGGATACTTTTTATGAGCCTAATTGTGCAAAAATTCGGTGGCACTTCAGTTGCTGATCCCGAGCGGATCGCCGCAGTAGCGCGTCGTGTGAAGGGCTGTCAACAGAGCGGAGATCAAGTCATTGTTGTGGTGTCAGCGATGGCCGGTGAAACCGATCGTCTTCTCCGTTTAGCAAGTGAGGTTCTCAAAAACCCCACGGGGCGAGAGTTGGATGTGTTGTTGGCAACCGGCGAGCAGGTAACAATAGCGTTGCTAGTGTTAGCGTTGCAGGGGCTTGAGGTTACGGCACGTTCCTTCACGGGGGCACAGGTTCAGATCAGAACTGATACGGCCTATAACAAAGCGCGTATTGTTAATATTGAATCGGAAAAAATTTGCTCGGCACTCAACGAGGGAAACGTTGTGGTTGTTGCGGGATTTCAAGGTGTTAGTGAAGCCGGGGACATTACCACGCTGGGGCGGGGTGGATCTGATACTACCGCCGTAGCAATAGCAGCCGCGCTCGAGGCCGATGAATGTCAGATTTATACGGATGTAGAAGGTGTTTATACCACTGATCCTCGTCTTGTCGCGGAAGCTCGGCGACTCGATAGAATTACCTATGAGGAGATGCTGGAGATGGCGAGCCTCGGCGCCAAAGTATTGCAAATCCGCTCGGTCGAGTTTGCGAGTAAATACCGAGTTGCATTGCGCGTTCTGTCTTCCTTTGAAGAAGGCCCAGGTACACTTATCACCTCGGAGGAAAACATTATGGAAGAAGCATTGTTGTCTGGTGTTACCTTGAATCGAGACGAAGCAAAATTGACAATGCTCGGTGTTCCCGATCGCCCAGGTGTCGCGAGCACTATCTTGGGTCCGGTTGCAGAGGCAAACATTGAAGTCGACATGATTCTACAAAATATGGGCGCGGATGGGATGACAGATTTTACATTCACGGTCCACAGAAGCGATTTCGATGCAACCATGTCTATATTGGAGCATATCTCGGACGAGCTGGGTGCACGCGCTGTAGAGGGAGACAATAAAATAGCAAAGATTTCCGTAGTGGGTGTAGGCATGCGGTCCCATGCTGGTATCGCTAGTCGAGTGTTTGCAGCGTTGGCCCGTGAAGCGATAAATATTCAGATGATCTCCACCTCGGAAATCAAGATATCTATCGTGGTCGACGAGAAGTACTCCGAGTTAGGGGTGCGCACGCTACATTCGGAATTTAAGCTTGAGCAGGCTTAAATGGCGGCAAAGAGTAATTTTCAGTCGACATTTAACCGTTTTATAAGATTTCTGGAGGGCTGTGAGATACAATACATCTGGCGTTTCGGATCCGCGCAAAAATTTGTACGGATTCGGTCGAATGCATCGATAGTAAATTAAACGCCGATAGACATTTTGGAGGTCGGGCATGTTAATACTAACCAGACGGGTTGGTGAATCTCTAATGATAGGGGATGATGTCAACGTCACGGTGCTAGGGATAAAGGGAAATCAGGTTCGAATTGGCGTTGACGCGCCAAAAGAGGTAGCGGTCCATCGCGAAGAGATATATCAACGGATTCAACAAGAGCAGGATGGCCAAGAAACTCTAGCCAACGGGAACGAATAACTCGCTTAGAAGAGTTTACGAGGTGCGGGAGCCTTATTATCCTGCTTCACATCGTGGAGAGGTGGCCGAGTGGCTGAAGGCG
>DPMX01000296.1:0-6138 GCA_003540955.1 Gammaproteobacteria bacterium | reverse complement strand
AAGGCGCTCCCCTGCTAAGGGAGTATGGGTCAAAAGCCCATCGAGGGTTCGAATCCCTCTCTCTCCGCCATATTACCTAGGCCTATTTATACCTTCCCAAGTTTCCAAAGAAGAAGTCCTCGAGCGAAAGCATGTCTCTCCAATATTTCGAACCTGATGCACCATTAGAAGAAGTTCTTCGCGCTATAAAACAAGATGGTGTCGCAATCATAACTAATGCTGCGGACGAGGAGAAGTTGATCCGCTTCACCTCAGAGCTTGAGCCTTACCTCACAAGAACCCCGTATGGCCGTGACGATTTTACAGGAAAGAAAACGCGACGCACTGGGGCCTTGATTGCTCGCATTCCCAGCAGCCACGATCTCGTAATGGATAAACGCATCCTGAGTCTCGCGAATCAACTTCTTGGATCATACACTGAAAAACTAACGCTCCACCTTACCCAAGCAACCACTATCTATCCGGGAGCAAAGGCGCAATTAATGCACCGTGATCGGTTTGCCTGGGGTACTCACATTCCCCAGCAAATTGAACCACAGTTCAATACATTATGGGCTATTACAGATTTTACTGTGGAAAACGGCGCCACTAGGATCGTACCCGGTTCTCAAAACTGGTCGTGGGATCGGGACGCCACAATAGACCAAATCGTCCAAGCGGAAATGTCTCGGGGTTCGGTCCTTCTTTACACCGGGACGGTCTTGCATAGCGGAGGAGAAAACAGATCAAAGAAACCACGGATCGGGCTAAACCTTACGTACTGCCTGGCCTGGCTTCGCCAACAAGAAAACCAATTCCTGTCCTGTCCACCCCACATTGCAAAGAATCTCGACGAAGAGCTCCAAGAACTAGTAGGGTACACCCAAGGCAGCTACGGTTTGGGTTACTTTTCTGATCCAGAAGGCGTTGCGGGGGAGTTCGATCTCATGGTGCCCGAGCTTGCCCTCGGCCGCGGTCCCCGTAAACGAGCTCACTTTGACACTGATCAGTTATCGAAGGTGGGGAAAAAATAGAGTTTCGGATATTACATGCGGCCGGCGAACGTCGGGTATATTTAGTTATAATTTTTGTGGTCAAGGAGTGGTTGGCCCACACCTAGGGCGTAGCTAGTGTCATGGCATTATCATTTGAGTAGTAGAAGATTCTGTCCGTGTTCGATGGCCTTCGTGTACCAAGTCACCTCAGTCTGATAGTGTTGTGGAGCACCTTACATAAAATAGGAGCTATAACTTGGAGAACGTAGCTATCACGGGTTTAGGTGTGATCTCGTCAATTGGCCAGGAGATCAAGGCTTTCAATCGTAACCTTGCAGCGGGGACTGTGGTAGCAGGTCCGGTGCGGTGGAAGGGCGAAGAATCCGACAACATTTGGATATCATTGATCGAGAACTTTGACCCTTCAAACTGGGCCGAGGATCGGGTGATCCGAAACTCCGCGCTGTTTTCCCAATACGCCCTAGCGGCGGCCGTCCAGGCGGTAGCCGACGCTGGTATCGAGACATTCGACCCCTTAAGAACCGCCGTCGTCGTCGGAAGTGCTCTCGGCGGAGTCGACACCAATGCTGAAGATCAATGCCGGCTGGATACTTCCGGACCTGAGGCCGTGGACTCAAAGTTTATGGTGAAATCACTTCTCAATATGCCCGCAGCACATATTGCACTGCGCTGGGGACTTCACGGACCGCAACTGTCTATTGCGACTGCCTGTGCCTCTTCCCACGATGCTATGGGGATCGCCGGTCGTATGATCGAATCGGGTGAGGTGGATGTGGCTATCACGGGTGGTACCGATTGTGCGATTAGCCCGCTGCTTTTCTTCGGAGCTAGAAACAACAAAATGTTTACGCCGCAGCCCGATCCCTATAAGACCTGTCGTCCTTTCAACGTCGAACGCTTCGGAGTCATGCTGGGCGAGGGTGCCGGGATGTTCGTTCTAGAGCGTACCGAACGGGCCCGGAGGCGGGGAGCCATCATTCATGGAAGCCTACGAGGGTATGCCACTCTCGCCGATGGCTACCACCCCTCGTCACCTGAACCGGATGGGAAATGGGAGCAGCGCGTAATGGAGTTAGCGCTCGAGAGCGCCGGTTTGCCGGGAGGTTCTGATGACATCGATGCCGTCGTTGCGCACGGGACGGGTACTCCGGCAGGTGATGTTGCGGAGCTGGCGGCGCTTAACCGTATCTACGGAGATCGCAGCACCCCGATGAGAGTGATGTCCCCGAAAGGCAACTTCGGGCACCCGCACGGGCCGGCAGGCGCATTAGGCTTGCTGGTCGGCCTCTACAGTATGCGAGAGAACGCTCTTATGGCGACCGCAGGTACATATGACGAGCGTGAACTCATGCCGGAGGTAAAGAATCTTCACGCTGTGATCAAACAACCTGCAGAGGGGCGCATCGACGCGCTCCAGGTCAATGCATTCGGATTCGGTGGGCAGAACTCGTCGTTGGTGGTGACGCGCGACTAGGGGGCTGAGGCTTTCAGCCGACGAAAGACAAAATGTGACTCTTTGTCTTTTAGGATAAATGAGCCAGGGTTGCGACAAACTCAATCTGGAGCTTTTAGTAGATGTCTTTTGTTCTGTGCTTCTCATCACGCATGGTTTTTCGTCAAAGTGGGAGTGCTTCGGTTGACGCGATATAATTCTACTGTCATTGCACTTTTCACAAGGGAAATAACTCATGCGTAAATATCTTCACATCGACCTGGATTCGAAAGCCGTGCGGGAAGAAGAGGTCTCCGGCGAAGAAGCTGCCTTCGCCGGCCGCTATTTTATTGCGAAGAGTCTGAACGAGATGGGAGTAGCTCAGGTGGATCCCTTGGGACCTAAGAACCCACTAATATTTTCCGCTGGCCCGTTTGCCGGGAGTAACTGGTCGAACGCCAATCGGACAAGTGTAGGTTGTAAAAGCCCGTTAACTGGGGGAATTAAAGAGGCCAATTCAGGTGGGTCATTCGGTCTCGCATTGGGGCAGCTTCATTTGTCGGGTTTTACTCTTCACGGTGCATCCGACGAATGGATAGTGATACATTTTCGCAAAGATGGCACTTACAGCTTTGATAGAGCCGAAGAGTTTATGGGATTAGGTAACTTTGATTGTGCGAATTCCCTACATGAGAAATATGGAAAGAAGGTGGCCCTTGCCATTTGCGGTCCGGTTGGTGAGCGTCTCGGATTGTTGGCAGGTATAGCGATGAGTGATACCGATCGGCGACCTACAAGACTCGCGGCTCGCGGTGGCGTCGGTGCTGTTATGGGATCGAAAAAAGTTAAAGCGGTCGTCGTCGAGATGAATAAGATGCCTACGTTTCAGGATCGCAAGAAAGTTATCCAAGGAGTTAAGAAGTATGCGGCTTTGCTGAAAGAAGATGCAGCGATTACCGCGCTCAAGGATTACGGTACGGCGATGATGGCCGACTACACAAACCATGTCGGTGGTTTGCCAGTGAATAACTTTAGCAGTGGCCAACAACATGGTTTGGATGACGGACCATTCAAAATGGGTGGAGACTTTATTCGTCAGCGCAACACGGAGCGTGGCGGGGAGACGTCTCATGCTTGTATGCCAGGTTGTTTAATTGAGTGCAGTAATGTTTACGCGGATGTGAACGGTAATGAGATTGTATCGCCGGTGGAATATGAGACGCTCGGGTTGATGGGTACAAATTGCGGGTTAACCGATCCTGATGACTTGGCCCACCTCAATTATCTCGCCAACGATCTTGGCATCGATACGATCGAAACTGGCGCGATGATGGGTGTTTTGCTTGATGCGGGTTTGGCTAAGTTTGGCGATGTGGTGTTTTTGCAATCCGTGTTGGATGAAATCAGGGTTGGCACTGAGCAGGGTTTGCTATGGGCGCAAGGTACTGCGCGAGTCGGTGATCATTATAATGTCCATCGGACGCCGGTTATAAAAAAGCAAGCGATTAGCGCCTACGATCCTCGGGTGATTGAGGTGACAGGGATCTCGATGATGATGACGGCCCAGGGTGCAGACCATACGACTGGTAATGCACCCAAATACGAGTGCAGTGGCAAAGGAGTCGACGAATTAGTCGACATTAGTATGGAAATGCAGATTTTGTGTGCGACCGCCGATTCTCTTGGGCTATGCGTATTTGGTCGTTCCGTAACTAACGAACACGTGGAATTCGTGGTTCAGTCAATTAACGATGCCCTCGGGACCGAACTTGAGCCTACATTTTTTCGGCAACTCGGCAGTGACACATTAAAGTATGAAGCGCAATTCAACAAAGATGCGGGTTTTACCGAAGTTGATGACGAGTTACCGGCGTTCTTTTATGAGGAGTCTCTCTATCCCAGCGATCAGGTGGCTCGCTTTCACGCTGCAGAAGTTAACCAATCGGTGAAAAGATGGTGGCAGCAACACGATGTCTGACAGGTTACGATAACATATAGCACTATGGATGTTGTTTGCGCATAGAGTTTTTGATCAGGATTTTACCATCCTTAAATGTATAGACGTCGCAGCCGCGAGCTTTTATGCGGGTCCCGTCTGCTGACTCGGTCCCGGTAAATATCCACTCGGAACAACCCCTGTTGCCGGCGATGATGTCTTCCCCCACAGGTTCGAAATGTGCGTCGGGGTAGCTAATCCAGAGGCTGGAAAAACCTTTACGAACGTTTTTCTGACCGACCCATAAGGACCCTTCGACTTGGGTGCCGACCGACGCCATAAAAGTACAATTCTCAGCCATATGCTCCATTAACGTATCAAGATCTTTGTCGTTCCAAGCCTTCGTAAACCGGGCCAAGAATTCTGGCGTGACTTCGTTTTTTTCGGACATTGATTCAGACTCTCTGCTAGATGACAGCGTGCGTTCAGTGCAACAGACTGATTGTACAACGGATGCTTCGCTTCTTGTGATTACCTAGCGGCTCAGTTTACGTGGTTTCGCCTGGATAACTAGGTCGGACGATGAAATGATAACGGAATCCTATACGTGGAGTAGCGTTATGGTCGGAGTTTTTTCAAGGCGACGAATTGTAGCCAAACCGAATTTTAATCGTTGGTTAATAGCACCGGCTGCACTTGGTATCCATCTTTGTATTGGATCGGTGTATGCCTGGAGTTTGTTTAATCCTGCCTTGATTAAGCGAATCGGTGTTGTAACCAGTGCTGCAGATGATTGGTCGTTAAAGGGGGTGGTTTGGGTTTTTACTGTTGCGATCGTATTTTTGGGCCTCGCTGCTGCATTAGCCGGGAAATGGCTAGAGGACGTCGGGCCACGGGTAGTGGGCGTGGTCGCGGCGACCTGCTGGGGTGGCGGATTTATAATAGGCGGGCTCGGGATCGTTAGCGGGCAGTTATGGATGCTCTATGTAGGATATGGTGTCATTGGCGGCTGTGGCCTGGGTCTTGGGTATGTCTCGCCCGTTAGCACATTGATACGATGGTTTCCGGATCGCCGCGGTATGGCAACCGGCATTGCGATAATGGGCTTTGGCGGCGGCGCAATGCTTGGCAAGCCGATGATTGATGGGTTTTTGGACTTCTATTATCAGGCTCCACAATACCTCGGGACGCAGGATACTGTTAAATTAGTAACTGAAAGCGGTCGGCGAGTCGCCGATGTTGCCGGCTTCGTGCGCGAAGTCGTAGTTGTCGGGCAAAACGATATTGCGGCAATGATTGTCCCAGGCCCTGAGGGTGTATATGTGGTTGGAACTGGGTCCGTGGGTGTCGCACAGACCTTTTTTAGCCTAGGCGCTATTTATTTCATTGTGATGATGGTGGCTGCGTTTGCCTATCGTGTACCGGCCGAAGGATGGAAGCCAACGGGTTGGGAGTTCCCGAGAGTGCAAGATGGTGATTCCATGATCACGTCTCATAACGTTGAGATCAATGAGGCCTTGAAAACTCCCCAGTTCTATCTACTGTGGGTTGTCTTGTGTTTCAACGTAACGGCTGGGATCGGTGTACTGGCAGTCGCGAAGACGATGATGACAGAGATATTTGGGACCACATTGCCCGAGATAGTTGATTTGAACTTTGCTGCTACTTATGTGTTGATGATTAGTGTATTCAACATGCTAGGACGACTTTTCTGGGCAAGTACCTCAGACTATATCGGTCGTAAGAATACCTACCTTCTATTTTTTTCGTTCGGT
>DPMX01000269.1:3013-6287 GCA_003540955.1 Gammaproteobacteria bacterium | reverse complement strand
CGGCTCAAGGCCCTTGGTCATCTCGATCCGCCAGTCCAGCGGATCCCAGTCACAGGCCAGCGCCAGTTCGTCGGCGAACTGTTCGATAATGAAGCCGTTCTGATTCACGCCCGGTGCACGATGCGTCGCTGTCGGGATATGTGCAGCAACATTGTGGCGCTCGTGAAGGCGATTGGGCACCTGATAAGGCATCGTTGCGATCGAGATATCGGCCGTGGCCGGCCCTATACGCTCGGCAGCATTCTGAGTGAACCAAACCGCACGGGAGAAAAATGCCTCGGGCAATCCGTTGTCACCGAGCACGGCCGATAGCCGCGTGTGGACGGGAGGACGCTGTTTGTCGTGCATGATGTCTTCCTCGCGCGACCAGACAACCTTGACGGGGCGCCCGACCTGTCTCGCGATCTCAGCAGCCTGACGCGTAACGGCCGTATTACCTCCACCGTTGCCACCAAACGCGCCACCTAGAAATACTGTGTTGACATAGATATCGCGCGGATCACGACCGAGTTGATCGGCCACGAGCATGATCGGCGTCGCTTGATTTTGCGTCGGCGACCATACATCGATGCGTTCGTCAGTGATGCTCACCGTCGCATTGATCGGCTCCATGCGAGCGTGCGTCTCATAGGGACGGTGGTACTCACTACTGACGACAGCATCGGAGTCCGCAATCATGCCAAGGGTGTCGCCGCCGACCTCGTTGCTGACGTCGCCGGTCTCCTCCCAAAGACGCTGAGCCGTCTCCGCTTGAGTATCATTACTAACTTGGGCATCAGAACCGAAATCCCACTCGATCGGCATCAAATCAAGCGCAGTCTTGGCGCGATACCAAGTGTCAGCGACAATCGCGACACCGTTTTGCATATCCGAATAAGCCGTCTTACCCGGCACGGCCTTGAGCTCGACGACCGCAATAACCCCTGGGCGATCACTAACTTGATCGAAGTCAAAACTTACCAGGCGCCCCCACGGCACCGGACAACTCTTCACAGCCGCATAGACCATGCCATCAATTTGTGTATCAATCGCAAAGTGAGCGCTACCGTTGACCTTAAGTGGCACCTCGATTCGCGGGGTCGAATTGCCGAGTAACCACCATTCATCAGGGTCGGTCTTAATAGCCGGTTCCTCAGAGAGCGTAATTTCGCCAGCCGCAACGGCAAACTCTGCGTACGGCGCGCTGTGGGCATTCGCACTGAGCACGCCCTGCTGCGCTGTGACCTGCGAACGATCGAGACCCCAGGCATGAGCCGCAGCTTCCTTGAGCCGCTCACGTGCTGAGGCGCCAGCCTGCATGATATGCGGATGCTGCGAGCGGACGAGCTGCGAGCCATGCGTCGTTGTGACAATGTATTCCTCGCCATAGTTAACATGTCGATTCATGTCGGCGAAAACCGTCTGAATGCTGTTCCATGGCACATCGAGTTCCTCGGCGATCATCATCGCGACAGACGTCAGCCCACCCTGCCCTTGCTCGGTGTGCGGCACGCGAATTGTGACCGTGCCGTCGGCGTCAATGGCAAGCCAGGCATTGATCTCGGCGCCATCGGTTGGTGTTGTCCAGGGCTTCGGCGCGATGACCGCTGCTAAGGCACCGGGCACCTGAAAGCCAACGATCATGCCGCCGGCAGCGGACATCGAGCGAATCAATGTACGGCGCGTCAGTTTCGAATTCATGTCGATCATGTCGCGTCCCCTTACGAATTCAATAGTTTGGCCGCACGGTGAATCGCCGCTCGGATTCGAGAATACGTACCGCAACGGCAGAGATTACCAGCCATCGCCGCGTCGATCTGACTGTCGCTAGGATTTGGGTTACGTGCGAGCAGCGCAGCTGCCGACATGATTTGCCCCGACTGGCAGTAGCCGCACTGAGGCACTGTGTTTTCAACCCATGCGCGCTGAATCGGGTGACTGGAGTCAGGTGATAGGCCCTCGATCGTAGTGACGTCGCTACCGACGGCGCTAGCGGCCGAAACGCTACAGGAACGAATAGGTTGGCCGTCAAGATGCACGGTGCAGGCGCCGCACTGCGCGATACCACAACCGTACTTCGTACCCGAAAGTCCAACCGTGTCGCGAAGGACCCACAACAGCGGCGTTTCCGGCTCAACATCGATTTCGTGGTCAGTGCCGTTAATCGTCAGCGTGAAAGCCATCAGAAGATTCCTCCATAAATCATAGTTTTCAGCGGCATAGCGCCTGCGCCGCCCATATTGTGAGGGAACGCACCTCATAACGTCCAAAAGTAAGGACTAATACAATATGTACCCCTATTATAACCTTAGTAGGTAATCAGTCTAAAACCCGATAATCAGAAGATTAATAGCCAATTATTTCAATTGGTCATTAATTATTCACTTTCATTTGTATCTGCCAAATCCATTCATTTGCTACATTTGGTGATACATTTTTATAACCTACCCTTTGAAAAGGTATGCCATGACAGATCCCTCCAACCGCCGGTTTGACTACATCATCGTTGGTGCTGGAACTGCCGGCTGTGTACTTGCCAACCGTTTATCCCAAGACCCTGGCAAGCGGGTATTACTCCTTGAAGCAGGAAAAAAAGATAATTACTTTTGGATCGATATTCCTGTCGGCTATCTCTACACCATAGGCAATCCGCGCACAGACTGGTGCTTTGAAACAGAAGCCGAAAAGGGGCTGAACGGCCGCAGCATAGGTTATGCAAGAGGAAAAGTTTTGGGCGGTTGCTCGTCCATTAACGCCATGATCTACATGCGCGGTCAACAGGCTGACTATGACCATTGGGCCGATCTTGGAAACCGCGGCTGGGGTTGGCAAGACGTACTGCCCGTGTTCCGTCGTTCAGAAAGTTATCAGCACGGGGCAGATGATTTTCACGGAGCTAACGGCGAGCTACGCGTTGAAGAGCGGCGAGTTAACTGGGAGATTTTAGATGCTTGGCGCGATGCTGCTGAAGAGTGCGGTATACCCAAGATCGACGAATTCAATCGTGGCGACAATTTCGGCAATGCCTATTTCCAAATGAACCAACGCAATGGCAAACGCTGGAGTGCAGTTCGAGCATTTTTGGATCCCGTTAAGGCGCGCTCGAATCTGACGATCTTGACAGAAGCCAGCGTACGCAAGATTTGCTTCGATGATAACGCAATAAAACCCACCGCCACTGGTGTTATGGTCCGACTGGGAGACCATGAGCAATTATTTGAGGCAAATAACGAAGTGATCCTGGCAGCAGGCGCCATCGCGTCACCACAACTGTTACAACTGTCTGGAATCGGTG
>DPMX01000269.1:0-2632 GCA_003540955.1 Gammaproteobacteria bacterium | reverse complement strand
TTCAGGATCATCTGCAAATCCGTACAATTTACTCGGTCGACAACACTATCACCTTGAATCAACGGGCACGCACATCCTGGGGCATGGCCCTAATGATCTTAGAGTACTTCCTACACAAAACCGGTCCATTGACAATGCCACCATCACAACTAGGTGCTTTTGCAAAAACCGATTCCAACCAACCTACGGCAAATATCGAATGGCATGTGCAGCCGTTGTCTTTGGATAAGTTTGGCTCGCCATTGCATCGATACAATGCCATTACGCCCTCGGTGTGCAACGTGCATCCGACGAGTCGCGGTCAAGTTACTTTGCGTAATCAGGATCCAAACAGCGCACCATTAATACAACCTAACTATCTATCTACTGAAGAAGATCGGGCCGTCGCTGTTGCTGGTTTGAAATTTACCAGAGAAATTATGGCGTCACCGGCACTCGTGCCTTTTACACCACAGGAGCTTAAACCTGGCGCGCATTTGACCACGGATGAGGAGTTGATCCACGCCGCTGGTGATTTGGGCACTACAATCTTCCACCCTGTGGGCACTTGTAAGATGGGCAAAGACCCAATGGCGGTAGTGGATGATCGTTTACGCGTACATGGCGTAAAGAGTTTACGCGTCGTGGATGCATCCATCATGCCGACAATTACCTCTGGCAACACCAATGCACCGACAGTCATGATTGCAGAGAAAGGCGCGGAATTAATAAAGAACCAGTACCACAACTGAAAATTATAATTATTTATAGATCTCTCTTCTTTCGAAAAATTCCAAATCCCATATAAGCAAGTAGAATAGATAGCATCGGATTTATATAATTAAAAAATGTCCATGGAGCATATTCTAGCGGTGACATTCCAAGCACTCCTGTTATAAATGCACCAGAAGTTGTCCACGGAATCAGCGATGTGCTAAGTGTGGCACCCTCCTCTAAACAGCGCGAGAGCATGTGCTTCTCAAGATTATCTTCTTCGTAGGAGTCTTTGAATATTTGCCCACCAAAAATAATTGATAGATAGCCTTCGCCCATACTCATGTTAGCTGCAACACCTGCGCCAATTGTTGTCGCCATCAGGCTTGCTGAACGCTTAATACGGACCAACAAACCACGCAATAATACCCGCACAAAACCTGAATGATCTAATAGACCACCGAGGGACAATGCGAGCAATGCGAGTGACATCGTCCACATCATGCTTTCTATACCTCCACGGCTAAGAAGCATATCCAGACGGTCATGGCCAGTATCTGCAATGTATCCAACGTGCAGGCTGTTTAGCACCTCCATAACAGCCCTATCTTGCATTACAACAGCTAACGTAGCAGCGGTAGCGACGCTAGCCAACATACTGGCTTCAGCGGGTATTCTCTTAATACTGAGCACAAAGAGCACAATCAACGGTAATAGTGTCAAGGGATTAATCCAGAACTCGGCTGCTAGTTGTTGTTTTAACTCAATCAACTCGGAAACGGATAGAGCCTGACCACTGTAATACAGCCCAACAATAGTAAAAAGGATAAGGCAAATGACATACGTCGGCACAGTCGTGTACATCATAGATTTAATGTGCGCATAAAGATCCGTGTCCGCACTCATGGCTGCAAGATTAGTCGTATCTGAAACGGGCGACATTTTGTCACCAAAACTTGCGCCGGAAACAACCATTCCAGCTACAAGTGGCAACGGAATACCTAATGCGGAACCAAGCCCCATAAGAACAACGCCAATCGTTCCTATTGTTCCCCATGCGGTACCTGTAGCGAGTGACATCAAACTACATAGCAATAGACCAGCCGGTAGAAAAATAGCGGGGCGCAGAATGTCTACGCCATAATAAATAAGACCACCGATCGTTCCGCTTTCGATCAGTGCCGCAATGAGAATTCCAATCAGAAAAAAAATAAAAATTGCGCCTAGACCCTTCTCTATCCCTGAAATCATTGCGGACTTGATTTGCTGGAATTGAAAACCTAGTAACGCAGCATGCCCTGCGACCCAAACTATAGCGACCAACAGTAAGCTGTGCAGACTAACACTCAACCATAATAGTCCGGCAATCACGATCGCGATTACTCCGCCGAAACAGAGTAGGGAATGCCAAAATCTAGGTTCTTGAGGTTCCTTCATCAAGGTCTACTTAGGATAAAGAGTCACTGGTTAGCCTCCTGATAAACAATCTCACCACTTACCATCGTCATCACGGGCTCTATATTACGAACATCATCAATTTCTATTTCTAAATAATCTCTGTCCAGCACAACAAGATCTGCATATTTTCCAGCTTCTAACGTACCGAGACTGTCTTCCATAAACATTAGGTAAGCATTTGAACGGGTATGGGCAATTAATGCTTCTTCACGTGTAATCACTTCATTACTTTCATATTTCACAATATTCGGAAAAATCTTCCCTGCTGTGTATTCCCAGATTGTGTGAAATGGGTTGTAAGTAGCTACGATCGTACCATCCGAACCCATACCCCATAAAATACCGCTATCCTGAATCATACGTATTGGTGGAGACGCAACACCCTCCATCCTTGGCTTAACAGTGTGATTTGCAATAGTGATATGCCAACCTAAGCGCTTAGCACGCTCCAAACTTTCCTTACTTATCAAATCAACATGAC
>DPMX01000003.1:2155-11074 GCA_003540955.1 Gammaproteobacteria bacterium | reverse complement strand
GGGGCATACGCCGAAGCGGAACTGCTGACAAAATGCTATATCGAGGTGTTAGCATTGGCAAAGCGGGAGAACGTCAAAACCATTGCCTTTCCCGCAATAAGCTGTGGCACATATGGCTACCCTATTCAACTCGCAACTAGAATTGCTGTTACTGAGACAATGGCGCATCTGAGACAAAATCAACATCTTGAGCACGTTCGATTTGCTTGCTTCAATGATGAGATACTTTCCGCTTACAAAAGCCAATTAGAAGTTCAAAACTATACGAACGAGGGCGCTGGGAGAACATAGCGGTAATGCTAAAAACTGCAAAGACACGTTTTACAAGGAATATTCTAGCCATGGTTTACGACTTTGATGGCACTCTCACACCTCAACCGATGCAGGAATATACGGTATTGCCGGAACTAGGAATCAGTGGCGAAGCTTTTTGGAATGAAGTTAATGATGAAGTCATACGTACCGGCGGAGACAGAATTCTCACCTATATGAGGCTATTAGTAGAAAAGATCGACCACAACAAAAAGCATCTCAGCCGCGAAGCTCTCCGTAAACTCGCGGCAAATATTGAATATTACCCGGGTGTCAATTCTTGGTTCGATCGTGTGAACCAATATGTCGAAACAAAATCCAAAGGCACAATAGCCGTTCGACATTACATAATTTCAGCTGGGTTAAGCGAGATTCTTGAAGGCGTAAGCATAAAATCTAAGTTTGAACGTATCTATGCTTCTGAATATTTTTTCAACCATCACGAAACCGCATGCTTTCCAACCATTGTCATTAACGATACTACTAAGACGCAATACTTATTCAGAATTAATAAAGGAAGAGAAGGTGCTGGCGATTCAATCAACGAATATATGCCTGAAGGAGAGCGTCCGATCCCTTTTACCAATATGCTTTACATCGGTGATGGATTAACAGATGTTCCGTGCATGACGGTTGTCAAAAACTATGGAGGTTACGCTGTCGCTGTGCACAACCCAAACAATCAAGCTTCTGTCTCGGTGTGTCAAGATTTGGCAGACGCTAATCGGATAGATTATTTCGCACCAGCAAACTACTGCAAGGGCCGAAAACTGGAAAAGCGGGTACACACTATTCTTGACATTATTATTGCTAAAATATTATTTGAAAACGAAAAATTCAAATTTCAGCAAGAATATCTGAATTAGATGAAATGCCCTTTCAATCCGAATGATATTGATTCTGCTCGCCTCTGTATCGCGCTGCGGACAATTGCAACTGGACTGATCGTCGCATTAGTAATCTCATGCAGCACTCCGTCGTTTGTTAAGAGGCCACCGTTCATAAAAGCCTCGTTCAAACCAGACTCACCCCGTGTAATTACGAAAGTAAACCTACAAGTTACGCCGCGCGAGCTACTCACAGCCCGCTTGATTAATCCTCCGGTTGATGAAAATACTCCGCAGATTACAGTAGGGAAACTGATCGAGTTTGCAGACCGATATTTGTCTTGCGATTGTTCTGGATTACGTTTTGTTAAGTCCTGGCAACGATTACCAGGTAGCTATCGATTAACCACTAACTCAGAATTTGCTTCTCCGCTTGAGTTTTTTTGTCTCAGTGACGATAAAACAACGAATTGCCACCTATCCGAAATCGATCGAGGTGAGCATATCCAAAATCTTGGAAAACGTTTCATCCCTGGAGCACAATTTATCCAATTCATGTACCAAAATGGCCTCCAATGTGACCGTGAAACACCATGTTCGCCAGACGACCCATAGCCCCAATTTTTGTAAAGCGATTTTACGCGAAAAAAATCATTGGGAGACTTACATACTTTGGCAGCTATAATGGCTTTTGGTTTGATGCAAAACCTTGCCAAGCAAGCTCTAACACCACTATAGGCTATGGCTACTATATCTATGAATTATGAAGAGATCAGATGGCCAATTGCACACGGATTACTAGTCTGGAATCAGCTAAACTGGAGCTCGCAGTTGACACGTTGGCAAATTTCCACCTCAACAATTAGATATGACTATGTCTGGAACATCTGATATTGATCCTCAGGAAACAAACGAGTGGTTAGAAGCGCTCGAATCCCTTATAGAGGTTGAAGGTACCGAGCGAACCCAGTATGTAATTAGGCGCTTGGTGGATAAAGCGCGCCAGTCCGGTGTCAATTTACCTTTTACTGCGAATACCGCCTATTTGAATACTATTCCAACTCACCGAGAACAGCACTCTCCAGGTAATCCCGCGCTCGAACGGCGAATAAAATCCATTAATCGATGGAACGCGATGGCGATGGTGGTAAAAGCTAATCGCAAAAACGCCGGGCTTGGAGGGCATATTGCCAGTTATGCATCAGCGGCAACCCTCTATGAGATCGGGTATAACCACTTTTGGCACGCTCCTAGCGATGCGCACGGTGGCGATCTCATATTTTTCCAGGGGCACTGCGCACCGGGCGTTTACGCCCGAGCCTATCTGCTAGGACTAATCAATGAGCAAGACCTCAATAACTTCAGGCAGGATGTCGAAGGAAAGGGACTCACGTCCTACCCACACCCCTGGCTAATGCCACGCTTTTGGCAATTCCCCACTGTCTCGATGGGACTCGGCCCAATCATGGCGATCTATCAGGCACGGTTTATGCGCTACCTCGAAAATCGAGGCTTATGCAACACCCAAAATCGTAAAGTTTGGGCCTTTATGGGTGATGGAGAAATGGACGAACCGGAGGCATTCGGCGCGGCCTCATTGGCATCGCGCGAAAGTCTCGACAACCTCATATTCGTAGTGAATTGCAATCTTCAACGGCTAGACGGTCCGGTAAGGGGAAACGGAAAGATTATCCAAGAACTTGAGTCGGATTTCCGCGGTGCTGGTTGGAATGTTATCAAGGTCATTTGGGGTTCCTACTGGGATCCTTTGCTCTCGCAAGACAGCACTGGGCTCCTCCAACAGAGAATGGAAGAAGCCGTGGACGGCGATTACCAAAGCTATAAGGCATTTAATGGTGGCTACGTGCGAGAGCACTTCTTTGGTAAATACCCTGAATTACAGAGCCTAGTTTCCAGCATGAGTGATGAAGATATTTGGCGTTTAAATCGTGGAGGCCATGATCCACACAAAGTTTTCGCCGCCTATGCTGCAGCTATCGCCCATGAAGGACAACCGACTGTCATCTTGTGCAAAACTGTCAAGGGATATGGCATGGGTGAGGCCGGTGAGGGGAAAAACATAACCCATCAGCAAAAAAAAATGGGTGAAGATGCGCTGAAGCAATTTCGTGATCGCTTTAACATCCCAATCTCGGATGAGGCAATCGCTGATACGCCTTTTTACAAACCGCCTGAAGACTCACCGGAAATGATATATCTGCGCGAGCGAACGGAAGCAATGGGTGGATTCCTTCCTCAGCGTCGCGAGAAAGCGGGGCCGATGACCCTCCCAGACCTCAGTATTTTCGACAACATGTTAGCAGGAACCGGAGAGCGTGCGATCTCGACCACAATGGCTTTTGTTCGCATGCTAACCGCACTGACGCGAGATAAGGAAATTGGCGCTCGCATCGTACCAATCATCCCAGACGAGGCTAGGACATTCGGGATGGAAGGTATGTTTCGCCAGCTCGGGATTTATTCATCAGTCGGACAACTCTATGAACCAGTCGATCATGACCAGTTTATGTATTATCGAGAAGACAAAGGAGGCCAAATTTTAGAGGAAGGTATCAATGAAGCAGGCGCAATGTGCTCCTGGATTGCTGCGGCGACGGCGTATAGCAGCCACAACCTTCAAATGATTCCATTCTATATCTACTACTCTATGTTTGGATTTCAGCGGGTCGGCGATCTCGCTTGGGCCGCCGGAGATATGCAAGCACGAGGATTCTTATTGGGTGGTACTGCTGGTCGGACGACGTTGGAGGGCGAAGGCCTACAGCATCAAGACGGGCACAGCCACTTGCTCGCATCGACTATCCCGAATTGTGTCTCCTATGACCCTACTTATGCCTATGAGCTCGCGGTGATCATCCATAACGGCATGGAACGGATGTTCGGTAAACAAGAAAACGTTTTCTACTACATCTCCGTGATGAACGAAAACTATGAGCAACCTGCTCTTCCTAAAAACGCAAGTGAGGGCATCATAAAAGGGATGTACCTCCTACATCGTAACGAAAACGCAAAAGTCCAACTCCTGGGCAGCGGCGCAATTCTACGCGAAGTAATCGCAGCCGGTGAACTCCTCGAGACCGAGTTCGGAATAGAAGCCAATATATGGAGTGTCACGAGCTTCAACGAGCTGCGCCGGGAAGGGTTAGATTGTGAACGCTGGAACATGCTGCACCCGAATAGTTCGCCCCGAATAAGTTACGTACAATCAATGATTGGTGGACATTCGGGCCCAGTAATCGCGGCATCTGATTACATGAAAGTTTACGCCGATCAAATCCGGGAATTCATACCTCGAAGTTATCGAACATTTGGTACCGACGGCTTCGGTCGGTCCGACTCCAGAACCCAACTAAGGCAGTTTTTCGAAGTGAGTCGGAATTTTATCTGTCTTGGCGCGCTGAAATCGTTGGCCGAGGAAGGCACAATCGACAACGCGGTTGTAACTGACGCCATAACGAGATTAGATATTGACCCCGAAAAAGAAAATCCGCAGAGCATCTGAACAACGCGGCCGCTACGAGAGAAAAGAATGAGTTCTGAAATTCCTGTCACCGTTCCTGATATTGGCGATTTCGAAGATGTCGACGTGGTAGAGATTATGGTAACCGTCGGAGACAACGTCAATGAAGAAGATCCGCTGGTAACGCTCGAAAGTGAGAAGGCGGCGATGGATATTCCCGCGCCCATCACAGGAAAGATTGCGCAGATCAATGTCTCGGTAGGAGACAAAGTGTCTGAGGGGTCAATCATTGTTTTAGTTACGGCCAGTATCGACGAAAACGACGACGGAGCCATCGATTCGCTTACTGGAACTTCGCGAAATATTGAGGCACAGCAAAAAACAGAACCTCAAACATCTACCGCAGTACCAGTTCCAAATATTGGCGATTTCGATAAGGTCGATGTAATTGAAATTTTCGTGCGAGTGGGCGATACGATTTCAGCAGAAGATCCTATCGTGACGCTAGAAAGCGATAAGGCGACAATGGATATCCCTGCCCCCTTCGGTGGTCTGCTTGAAAGCATACACGTAGTTCGAGGAGATAAGGTTTCAGAAGGCGACATTATTGCAACGATAGCTAAGTCCGAATCAATCGAATCTTCCAAAGATGAGCGGCCATCCTCAGACAAGACATCAGGATCAATTGCCCCAGAGGTAGTAGCTACGCAATTGACGAGTGCTCCTGTGCCGGCAACTACTGCTAATACCCATTCGTCTAAGGCCTATGCGAGCCCTAGCGTCAGAAAGTTCGCGCGCGAACTGGGGGTTGACATAAATTTGGTTAGCGGTAGCGGGCGTAAAGGCCGCATCACGAAATCGGACGTACAGAAATTCGTTAAAGTCACAATTAGCGGTACCCAGACGAAGGCATCGACAGGATCCTATGACTTTCCGAGACTGCCTGACATTGATTTTTCTCAATTCGGTCCAATCGATATACAACCCTTGAGTAAAATAAAACGTCTGACGGGACAAAATATGCAGCGAAGCTGGATCACAGCTCCTCATGTGACTCAATTCGATGAAGCAGATATCACGGAACTCGAAGAATTTAGAAAATCCAAACTGGTTGATGCTAAACAAAATAACATCAAACTTACGCTATTGGCGTTCTTGATCAAGGCGGTCGTCGTCGTTTTACAAAAATACCCAGATTTCAACTCGTCACTGTCTTCGGATGGTGAGTCAATTATCCGTAAAAACTATTTTCACATTGGCGTCGCGGTAAATACCGATAGAGGGCTACTTGTTCCAGTCATCAGGGATGCTGATAAGAAAGGGCTGTTCGATCTCGCGTCGGAAGTCAGCGAGCTAAGTACTAAGGCCCGTGAAAGGAAGTTAAAGCCCGCCGATATGCAGGGCGGCTGCTTTACAATTTCGAGCCTTGGCGGCGTCGGCGGTACCGCGTTCACGCCGATTATTAATATACCGGAAGTAGCAATTTTAGGAATCTCGCCATCTGTGATGAAACCAGTTTATCTTGACGATGAGTTCGTACCTAGGTTGCGACTACCGTATGCGCTGTCATTTGATCATCGGGTGCTGGACGGTGTCGCGGGCGCCCAATTCACGCGCCACCTGGGCGTAGTGCTGAGCGATATCCGACACATACTACTGTAATAAATCACTACCAGAACGCAAACCACAACATGCAGCAGTCGCAAGAGGACGCGCGATTTTCGATTTGTCTCCTGGAGGACGAAAGAAAACGTCTGTTATTCATAAAGCGATCGACCAGCGATGCGATCGGGCCCGGGAAATGGGGTTTCCCCGCTGGCCACATTGAAAGCGGAGAGTCACCAATGGAATGTGCTCTGCGAGAGATGAACGAGGAAATCGGGCCGGAGCATAAGATTAGTAAACTCAATATACTGGGACCGGTCCGAGATACTTTCTATGGCGGGAAATTCGAAATCCACCTATTTCACTTTCGTTGGATCTCGGGTGAAGTGGTACTCAACGACGAACATACAGAGTTCGCGTGGGTGGCAGCGAATGAATTCGCGGGTCTAGACACAATGCTGGGCATAGAAGAAGACATCGTGCTGCTCGATATCTGGCCGTCAGCGATGTTTAATCAATCAAGACTGCCTTCCACTCTCCTTGGAGACTAAGCGATCAAAGGCGGATATTGAGTCCGTCGAACTCTACTTTCACCGATTTGGTTCAGGGCCACCAATAGTCATTCTACACGGATTGTTTGGATCTTCGCGAAACTGGCAATCGATAGCCCACAATCTCGCAGAGAAATTTTCCGTCATCACGGTCGACCTGCGTAATCACGGATCGTCACCACACACCAAAAAAATGACCTACAGTTCAATGGCTCTTGATGTCTCTTTGCTACTGCAAAATCTTGACCTTCAAAACATCATATTAATTGGTCATAGCATGGGCGGGAAAACAGCCATGACATTGGCCCTAACCGAACCAGATCGGATCTCGCAGCTCGTTATCGTCGACATAGGCCCAGGTGCCTACAACAACAGTTACAATAATCTAATCAAGGCTATGTCCGAGTTAGATTTGAGCCTGCTCAATCGACGCAGGGATGCACATACGCAACTTAGACAAGCGATCCCTGAGCACAAAACCCGAACATTTCTGCTACAGAACCTAATTTTTAACGCCGGTTCATCACCGCACTGGCGAATTAATCTTCCGGCTATTCGTGATTCGATCGGTGAGATCGTAAGCGCGATCATTTGCGACAAAACAGAGCCGTTCAACCGGCCCACCTATTTTCTTCAGGGGGAGTATTCCAACCGGATCAGCGATGAACACCTCCCCGCTATAAGAGAATTTTTCCCTCAATGGAAGCTAATCACGATCGCTGACTCAGACCATCTGCCTCACATTGAAAATCCTAAGGATTTTCTCTCTAAACTAGACCACCTAATCGATTAAAAGTGGAGAACAGCGAACCAAAAACAAAGGATAGCGCTGGTAAACAGGGAAACCACAACTCAAATCTGTGGAGATATACACCTACGCTTGGCTAATGTACCTAGACGATAAGATTGGACGCAGGCACAATGCATCCTGGTTGCCATCGTCACCCGAAACTTATGCCTGATAAATCAATCCAAAAAGTCGTACTCGCTTACTCTGGGGGTCTCGACACATCCGTCATCTTGAAGTGGTTACAAGAAACCTATGACTGCGAAGTGGTCACATTTACCGCTGACATTGGTCAAGGTGAAGAGCTTGAGCCCGCACGCACCAAAGCTACCCAGATGGGAATAAAAGAAATATATATTGACGATCTTAAAGAAGAATTTGCCCGTGACTTCGTGTTCCCAATGTTTCGCGCAAACGCGATCTATGAAGGCGAGTACCTCTTGGGCACTTCAATCGCGCGGCCTTTGATCGCGAAAAGACTAGTAGAAATCGCGCGCGAGACCAATGCCGATGCGATTGCACATGGCGCCACGGGAAAGGGAAACGACCAAGTACGCTTTGAAGTTGGCGCATATGCGTTGGCGCCGGATATAAACGTGATCGCCCCATGGCGGGAATGGAACTTAAACTCGCGGAAAAAGCTATTGGACTACGCCGATCGTCACGATATTCCAATCGAATACCAGGCCGGGGAAAAGTCACCCTACTCAATGGATGCAAATCTTCTACACATTTCTTATGAGGGCGGCATACTAGAAGATCCATGGGAGTCACCCGAAAAATCTATGTGGCGTTGGACTCGGGCCCCTGAAGATGCCCCAGATGCCGCTCAAGTAATCGAGCTTGGATATGTAGCGGGAGATATTAAAACGATCGACGGTGAAGAGCTGACGCCGGCCCAAGTATTAACTGAGCTAAATCGGATCGGGGGTATCCACGGAATCGGACGTTTGGATATTGTTGAGAATCGCTATGTGGGAATGAAATCCCGCGGATGCTACGAAACCCCTGGGGGAACTATTATGCTGAGAAGGCATCGCGCTATTGAATCGCTGACCCTGGATAGGGAAGTCGCGCATTTGAAAGATGAAATGATGCCCCGTTACGCCACTTTGGTATACAACGGCTACTGGTGGAGCCCCGAGCGGGAACTCCTTCAAACGATGATTGACCATTCGCAAACCCGCGTTAATGGCGCTGTTCGACTAGCTCTTTATAGAGGGAACGTCACAGTCCTTGGACGTCGGTCAGCCGGCGACAGCCTGTTCGAATCTAAACTTGCCACCTTCGAAGACGACGAGGGTTCTTATCTTCAGGCAGACGCAGAAGGATTCATTAAGTTGAATTCGTTGCGCC
>DPMX01000003.1:0-1843 GCA_003540955.1 Gammaproteobacteria bacterium | reverse complement strand
GCCTCAGGGTGGCGGCGCGTCGCGACTAAGTTAATTAGGGTACGGTCGACGTTCAACCGCTGACATATAGTTGCGGCGGTAGAAATAACGGTACAGATGCGAGGGTTAAGCATCGCGCGCGCCCAATAGAACATCGCAACGGCGCAATTCTACCAAGATTTCGTCTCCACCTGACACAACGACTTCGGGATTAGGGTGCGACAGCTCATCGGCAATTTGATTTAATAAGCATTGGCCGATTACGTTATTATCTTGCGCAATTAAATCGATTAGACGCGCACTGATCGGATTCAACAACATAAATCTCACCTCATCTTCTCTGTCTCGATAAACCGCCAAGTATGTGGGTTCCACCCCAACCTCAATAGGTTGGAAGTTCGGACCAATGCGATGCACAGGAAATTTGTAAGAGTGGGCTCTAACAGTCGGATTTAAGACAGGCACCCCAGTCAAACAATTCGCATTTTCGCCCAGCAATGTCGCGTGGATATCACGCTTATCAAGGGACACCTCGAGTTCTAACCATTCATAGTGCACCAACTCTTGTAAAAATGGCGGACAAGTGTGTAAGTCTCTCTGATCGGCAAGATAACGCAGAAACTCCTGCGGTAACTTAGGAAATAGCGGAGTTCGCGCACGATGTTGAGCAAAGTAATGACGCACCATCGCGTGCCATTGATGGTCAGCGGTGATGCTTCGCAGTACCGGAAAACTATTCGCTAGAAAACCCTCGATATTGCGATAAAGGAGATCTCGATAAATCTCTAGGCGACGATCTTCGATCCCTTTAGGTGCCGGATTATTGTCAGGATCACGCAAGTGGGCAGTGAATTCAAACTGAAGTTTATGAAAGTCTAGATCAGATTCAGCCATGACTAACTACGTCGTGCTGGCTCGCATCCCCCAAATACCTCTGTTGTACTTCCCCAATATGTGCCACTTCCGATAGAAGTTTTGAAATCGGAGGTATGTTGAAATCCCGCTCTAGCAGTGTAGGAAAGACCCCGAAGTGCTTGTATGCTAGATCGAGCAAGTCCCAGACTTTATCAGTGACATCGGCGCCATGCGTGTCGACCATGAGGTCATCTGCTTCCTCGTAGTGTCCCGCGATATGCCCATAGGCAATTCGATCTGCCGGTAGCGCATACATATAAGCCACCGGGTCGTATCGGTGATTGATGCTGTTAACGTAGATATTATTTATGTCAAGCAATAGTTCGGTGTCCGCTTCACTTAAGATAGCATTCAAAAATTCAATTTCACTCATCTCTGCACCCGGTGCACAGTAATAAGAGACATTCTCAATTGCGATACGGCGTTCAAGAATATCTTGAGTCCGCTGAATCCTTGCCGACACATACTTCACGGCTTCTTCTGTAAAAGGAATCGGCATTAAGTCATAAAGGTGACCATCATCGCAGCAGTAGCTTAGATGCTCGCTGTAGCATTTAATCTCATGTTCATCCAGAAATTTCTTGATGCGATAGACAAACGGTTCATCCAACGCCGCTGGGCCACCGAGATTTAAAGATAGCCCGTGGCATACAAACGTCTGGGACTCGGAAATCTGGCGAAACTGGCGGCCAAACTGACCGCCAACATCGATCCAATTCTCGGGCGCGACCTCCATGAAATCGACCCCATCCAGCGACTGGGGTTGCAGCTTTCGTAAAAACGATCGCCGCAGTCCCAAACCACTCCCCGTCACTAGATATCGCTTAGACATGTATTTTGGGATTAATTACCACCACATTTTCCTTCGCCACACTTACCTTCGCCTTCAGCCTTGTCACCACCACATTTTCCTTCGCCACATTTACCTTCGCCTTCAGCCTTGTCACCA
>DPMX01000155.1 GCA_003540955.1 Gammaproteobacteria bacterium | reverse complement strand
CCAACACGTTAGCTAGGGGAGTTAACTGAACAGCGACAGGTTTAGCGATCCCAAATCCACTTCGATCTCCTCTGGAGTCGTTTTAGGCTCGTATCGTTTTAATACTTTGCCATCGCCGTTAATCAGGAATTTCGTGAAATTCCAGGTGATATCCTCGCTTCCATCATCATTGGGCTGCCCGGCCTTTAGAGCCTTATAAAGATCGCATGCCCCATCGCCATTAACTTCTATTTTAGAAAATAATTGGAAATTTATTCTATATTTTGACGTTGCAAATTCAAGTATCTCCCTATTTGTACCGGGCTCCTGAGCACCGAACTGGTTGCACGGGAATCCAAGCACCTGCACCTTATCAGAAAACCTTTCTTGCAATACACGCAGACCTGCGTACTGAGACGTGAGGCCTCACTCGCTAGCCAGGTTAACGACTAACAATACCTGGTTCCGATAACGTGAAAATTCAACCGACTCTCCTGTAATGGAATTCATAGTGATGTCATAGATACCCGTCATGTACTTTCCCCCGCCCCTGTTCATTTAGCATACTGTTTTGATATTCTATCAGGACAGTAACAAACTCGACATGTCTCGATCAATAATTGGGCAAAGCTTAAGAAAGTCCCAGTTAATACTAGAGAAGATCACGCGTCGGCCGGATATCAGAGGCTATGAAAAGGGGTAATAAAAGCAGGATCACGGGGTTGTCGACTTGCTGATGTGGGTTATCTCGATCGCTGTAGATACCCCGGAGAGCTATTAGGTTAACTGGAACCCAAACTTACGAATAAAAAATGACCAGTTATCGAACTATGCCATATTCTCTATCTCGCAACTCAACTCGCCGAATTTTCCCGCTAACGGTTTTAGGCAATGCTTCGACAAATTCGACTTCACGCGGGTATTTGTACGGCGCGGTAATCTTTTTTACGTGATTCTGAAGCTCCTGCGCAAGTGCCTCACTGGGAACTCGCCCAGAAGCAAGAACAACAAACGCTTTAACCACCGCCCCACGGGTATTATCTGGACTCCCAACCACCGCCGACTCGGCCACCGCAGGATGCTCAATAAGCGCACTTTCAACCTCGAATGGACCTATCCGATAACCAGCCGACAATATCACATCGTCCGCGCGGCTAATGAACCAGTAATACCCTTCTGTATCAACCTTCGCACGATCCCCGGTTATATACCATTCCCCGTTAAAGCATGCCGCTGTTCGCTCTGCGTCACCACGGTATTCTTTGAATAACCCAGGTGGCCAGTTCGGTTTAACCTTCACTGCAATATCACCTTCTTGATCGGCGCCCAGCTTGTCACCGTTATCGTCAACTATTGCGAGATCGATTCCTGGTGAGGGTTTGCCCATCGAACCAAAACGCGGCTCGATACAAGGGAAGCTGCCGCAAAGTAAAACCGACTCGGTCTGGCCATAACCATCGCGAATAGTTAGGCCTGTCGCACGTTGCCATGTCTCTATAACCTCTGGGTTTAGCGGTTCCCCGGCGCCTACGCAATGTCTCAACGATGGATACTCATACTGGGAAAGATCCTGTTGAACGAACATACGATATATAGTCGGGGCTCCGCATAATGTTGTGATCGGGTACTGGCCAAGCAATTGGAGTGATTTTTTCGGACTGAATACGTTAGTGTGGTGGACAAAAAGGGTTGCACCGCAGTTCCAGGGTCCGAAAAAGCTACTCCATGCAGCCTTTGCCCAACCGGTATCACTTATATTCCAATGAAGATCATGAGGCGTTAAATCCAGCCAGTACCGCCCAGTTATCTGGTGCGCAAGTCCGTAACTATGCGGTTGGATCGCCATCTTCGGATAATCGGTGGTCCCCGAAGTGAAATAACACAAGGCGTCATCTGTGCCGTTAGTATCGACGTTGTCGAATACGTTACTCGCACTGTCCATCGCAGCGTCATAGGAGATCCAATTTTCGCGCTCGGCACCTACAATAATTCGACCCTTAAGCTGCGCCGAATTCTCGGCTTGCTCAAGTTTAGGCGCATTGCCTTCATCAGTGATAAAACATCTGGCATCCGCCGCATCAATACGATAAGCAATATCCTTGGGTGAAAGCTGCGTCGTACCAGGCGAGCAAACCGCCCCCATGCGTAGACAAGCTGTGAGGATTTCCCACCATTCGATATTACGGCCGAGCATACAGATAACCGTGTCGCCTCGACTAACTCCAATATCAGACAGGACGTTACATAAGCGGCGGGAGCGCTCGCTCAATTCGGCAAACGTTATCTTGATTTCGGTGCCGTAGTCGTCGACCCACCAAAGCGCGAGATTGTTTTCGTCCTGTGACGCCCAATTGTCGATCACGTCGCGGGCAAAGTTGAACTTATCCGGCTGTTCCCAAGTAAAATCCTCACATTCCCGATCGTAATCAGTCATATTAGGCATCAGTCAGTAAACTCCTTCGCTACCACAGAATTTGTACAAAGCGCCCTGTTTTCTAGGTCTTGTGCGTCGAGAGCAGGGATACTGGTCACAGGAATTTCTGGCCCACAACTTAGAACCATTCGTCTTGCATCGCAAGGCAAGTATCATCCGAGCTTGCTAACAACGACAAGCGTTCCGGTATCTTATTTAACTCATAGCGGTAAAAATACTGGCATGCCTGTAGCTTGCCCTGATAGAAGGCAATATCTGCTGCACCAGCCGCATTGAGGCGAGCACTCGCCGCAATTGCCTGCCTCAACCACATCCATGC
>DPMX01000368.1:1116-5184 GCA_003540955.1 Gammaproteobacteria bacterium | reverse complement strand
CTCTCCTATTTCTCATAGTCCAGTTTGCTGAACATGCTATATAATGACTCGCGGCCACATTCTCATAACATTTAAAGAGCACTTTAAGGCCGACTTGCAGAATTTTGCGACAAGTATAGAACTAAAATTAATCGTAGTATTATCCACGACGCGAGTGCACCAGCTGCTATACACTTCGGCAATCAGATTGTCATCCCGTCGGATATAAAAATCTAGCGCATTATTGAGGGCAATTTAATGTTAACGACCAATCCTTTCGTCGAATTAGGCGCTCTTCTGTCGCCGCTTTCCATGCAGATCTATGTTGTTTTTGTCATTATCGCCGTCGCGGCTGGAACGCTGCTAGACATGCTGCATAAACGCAGCGCCAAATTTTTCACGATGTACTTAAAGGAGACAAAAAAAGCCGCAACCAAAACGCTTAGTGGCAAAGATAAGGCCTCCATCACCGCAAAAACTATCGCAATTGACATAGCAACCTCGGCCGAATTTTGCAATGTGCAACGAAGAATTTCTCATCTCTTCATGTTTTACGGCTTTATAACCTATTGCACCACTACTATTGCGATGGTCTTTGTCTACCCGACTCCAGCCACCCCGACACCGATCGTACTACCTATTTTGTGGAACGCTAGCGCATTTATGGTCCTTATTGGTGGCTACTGGTTTTTCTTCTTCCTGAGAGTAAACGTTGTCAAAGACGGACAGCCGATATTCCGCCTTGTACGTGCAGATCTTTTCATTGTCACCTTAATCGCGAGTGTCACCTTCGGTTTAATATGGGCATTTGCTCAAAGCACCGGCGGGATTGTGGCAACCAAGATAACTCTCGGCCTGTACCTTTTCTTCACTACAGCGCTATTCGGCACCGTCGCGTGGTCAAAATTGCCGCATATGTTCTACAAGCCTGTAATGGCGTTCCAACGCAGAGTAGAAGAATCCGACGGTTCGTCCAGTCTTCCGCCGCCAGCAATAACAAACGAAGGGAGATAATTGCCATGCCTACTTTTGTATACATGACCCACTGTGATGGGTGTGGTGAATGCGTCGATATCTGCCCTTCAGACATCATGCACATTGACCCGACCTACCGACGGGCTTTGAATATCGAACCTAACTTCTGCTGGGAGTGCTACTCGTGTGTAAAAGCGTGCCCACAGAATGCCATAGATGTTCGCGGTTACGCGGATTTCGCGCCATTGGGTCACAGCGTGAGGGTATTACGAGAAGAGAACAAAAGAACAATTTCGTGGAAGGTTAAATTCCGAGACGGGCGAGACAAAAAATTCGTGTCCCCAATTCGCACCACACCTTGGGGATCCATTAAATCGCCCTCTGACTACGACCCACCGAGTCCGGAGTCATTCGCCACTCAAGAGCTATCTCACGAACCGGAAGCACTCCATGTACCGAACTTACCCACCCTGAGTAACAATAACTTCAAACAAGGAGTCATCTAGTGGGACTATTCAGCCGCAGAAAGACGGTTTTTGTAGATTCTGATATCCTCGTCATCGGGGGTGGCATGGCCGGTTGCGGCGCCACCTATGAATCAAGATATTGGGGCCGCGATCTTAAAATTGTTTGCGTGGAGAAAGCTAATATCGACCGCAGCGGCGCTGTAGCCCAAGGCCTCTATGCCATCAACTGTTACATGGGGATGCAGTGGGATGAGAACCAACCCGAAGACCATGTTCGCTATGCTCGAAATGACCTTATGGGGTTGGTACGCGAAGATCTAGGCTACGACATCGCTCGCCACGTTGACTCCACGGTGCACAAGTTCGAGGAGTGGGGTCTACCGATCATGAAGGATCCAGAAAGTGGGCGCTATCAGCGAGAAGGTAAATGGCAAATTATGATCCACGGAGAGAGCTATAAGCCAATCGTAGCTGAAGCTGCCCGCAAAGCGGCAACTAAAGTATACAACCGCATTATGGTGACCCACCTATTAATGGATGAAAAAAAACCGAATCGGGTTGCCGGTGCGGTCGGATTCAACGTGCGGACGGGTGATTTCTACGTATTCCGCGCTAAGGCCGTAATCGTTTCAGCGGGTGGCGCGTCACACATTTATAAGCCGCGTTCAACTGGCGAAGGAATGGGTCGAACGTGGTATGCGCCATGGAGTAGTGCTTCTGCTTACGCATTACCGATTCAAGTCGGCGCAAAGATGATGCAGATGGAAAACCGTATCGTGCTAACTCGATTCAAAGACGGTTATGGACCAGTGGGAGCCTACTTTCTGCACCTACAGACTTATACAGAAAACGCTTATGGTAATGAATATGAGTCCACTTGGTATGATCACACCAAGGAACTCGTCGGAGACTACATCGATCGGCACCCGGTACCAACTTGCCTTCGAAATCATGCCTTTTTAGAAGAGGTCAAAGCGGGTAGAGGCCCGATCCGAATGGTTACGAAGGAGGCTTTCCAAGACCCACACAAGGAAACTATCGGTTGGGAAAACTTCCTTGGGATGACGATTGGACAAGCTGTTGTATGGGCATCACAGAACATAGATCCAAAACATACGAATCCCGAATTGACGACATCTGAACCCTACGTAATGGGCTCTCACGCCACCTGCTCTGGTGCGTGGGCGAGTGGCCCAGAGGACTACGCCCCTAATGAATATCAATGGGGATACAACCGGATGATGACTGTCGATGGACTTTTTGGCGCTGGCGATACCATTGGCGGCACTGCTCACAAGTTTTCATCAGGCTCGTTCGCGGAAGGTCGAATTGCGGCAAAGGCTGCCGTTAATTACGTGAATAACCTTGGGAAAGACGCACCTCAAGTCAGTGAGGGTGAGTATGATAGATTACGCATATCCGTGTTCCAACCACTGGAGACATTTAAGGTCGGACGCAACGAAATCGTTGCGGGTAGCGTTTCTCCACACTACATTCTACCGATCCATGGTCTGCAACGACTTGAGAAAATCATGGATGAATACGTTGGAGGAATAGGTTCCCACTATACGACTAACGAGCCTTTATTGTCCCGCGGCTTGGAGTTGCTTGAAATGCTCAAGGAAGATCTTAATCACATTGGCGCCGAAGATCTCCACCAGCTTCAGCGAGCATGGGAGCTTCATCATCGAGTACTGGCATCCGAATCGGTCGCACATCACACCATGTTCCGTAAAGAGACACGATGGCCCGGTTATTATTATAGAGCTGATCATCCAAAGCTGGACGATGAAGATTGGCACTGTTTCACGTTGTCTCGCTTTGACTCCGAATCTGGAAATTGGGAACTAGAAAAAGCGCCGGTCTACCATATCGTCGATTAGCGCAATTTCGGACTAGAGATGAGTTAAAATATCAATCGCACAAACTCCGATTGTCAGCTTCGAATTTATGCGCTGAATCCAACTGGATTGATTGTCGGACCGCTGGACGAATGACTAACCCGAACGATCCTTGTTTATTTTGCACACCACGCGGTGTAACCCGACGTAACGAACTCGCCTACTGCTCACGCGATACTTATCCTGTCAGCCAAGGCCATTCGCTGATTATTCCGTTCCGGCATTGTGCAAGCTTCTTTGAGCTCGAATCGGAGGAAGCGGCAGCTTGCATGGAATTATTAATGTGCGAGCAAGCCGCGGTAAATGAGCAATTCAATCCTGATGGCTACAACATAGGTGTTAACGTAGGGAAAGCAGGAGGGCAAAGTATCTTCCATGTACACATTCACCTCATCCCACGCTATGCGGGAGACTCACCAAATCCGCAAGGTGGGGTTCGCCATGTTCTGCCAGAGACGTCA
Organism: Gammaproteobacteria bacterium; assembly: GCA_003540955.1. GTDB lineage: Bacteria > Pseudomonadota > Gammaproteobacteria > UBA11873. The sequence continues at coordinate 1,401 of DPMX01000368.1, read as the reverse complement.
AATTATCCTCGCCATAAATGCTAAGTTGCAGCCGACATCAAACTACGCACCCGCGAGAAACCAACATTACTGTTCTAAGAAATACATTTTCTGGCGGGTCACGGTTAGCTATGCGAATCTTGAATAATTTTATTGTGGCATTACCTAGTGAAGCGGCACCGCTGATTGATTCTCTTGAACTTTCGCGATGCAGTGAATCGTCTAGGGTAAAACTTTACCGACGTGATAATTATCGTCTGATCATATGTGGCATTGGTAAAACCGCCGCCGCCGCCGCTGTCGGAT
>DPMX01000368.1:0-818 GCA_003540955.1 Gammaproteobacteria bacterium | reverse complement strand
CCGCCGCCGCCGCCGCTGTCGGATATATTGCCGGGACTGAGTCTGCAGACACACGGCACATCTGGCTAAATATCGGCATTGCCGGACACTCGACCTTGGCCAAGGGCTCCATTGGTATCGCCCACCGCATCACCGATCAGGCAACCGGAGCTACCTACTACCCGTCAATGGCATTTCACACACCTTGCGCAAGCTATTCATTGGTCTGTCACGATGCGCCAGACACAACATACACCAGCGACGCAATGTCTGACATGGAATCTTCCGGATTCTTTGCTGCAGCCTCAAAGTTTTCGAGCGTCGAATTTATCCACTCTCTAAAGGTAATTTCCGACAATACATCGAAAGATATTAGGGCGCTGAACCGCACAACCATTAGCAAAATGATTGCAGCCCACGTCAAACTGATTAAATCTTTCGCCGACCTACTCGAGAATATTGCCGTGAAGCACCTACCCGCCGTTAAGACACTGCCACTCGATATATTGCTCGCGCGTTGGAACTTCACTGCCACGCAGCAATCGCAACTGCGCGATTTAGCCAGACGTTGGGCACTCTTACGCCCTAAACATAGGTGGCCGACCGGCGAGATCTTCTTGTGCACATCCTCGCGCGAGGCCATTGAATATCTCAAATCTGAGCTAGAGAGTACCCCAATAAAATTACTAGGCTCAACCACAGAATGATCAGCACCATCTATATTGAAGCAGCAGTCACAGAACATCCACGCGCGCAACTGATCACGGCCAAATTTCCTAAAGCTCGAGTAATTGAATGTGATTCTTACCAGGAAATCTTTAATCGGCGCCAACAAAATT
>DPMX01000326.1 GCA_003540955.1 Gammaproteobacteria bacterium | reverse complement strand
GAATACATTGCTATGTAAGGGGCTCCTCGCGCGTGAATTATTTGGTTTCAACGATGAGGATGTGATGTTTATGGGTTCACCGTTAGCGCATCAAACGGGTTTTATGTACGGATGTATTTTGTCGATATTCAATGGAAGCAAAAGCGTTCTTCAGGACATATGGGAGCCTGAGGCTGCTGCGCGTGTGATCGCGAACGAGGGTTGCACTCACACGATGGGTTCTACTCCATTCCTCAGTGATCTAGTGCAGACGTCTGAGGTACGGAACTATGACCTATCAAAACTGCGTTTGTTCCTCTGTGCTGGGGCACCCATACCGCGAATTTTAGTAGAGCAAGCGCGTGAAACTTACCCGAATTTATACGTCATGAGTGCGTGGGGCATGACCGAAATGGGGCTTGCAACCGCGACGTACCCAGGCGATCCTGCGGAAAAGGTATTGGATACCGACGGACGTGCGATGCCTCATCAGGCTGTTCGTGTGGTAGATGAAGACGGTTTGGCCGTTGCGCCTGGAGTTGAGGGGCGCCTGCAGTCCCGCTGCGCCACGGATTTTGTCGGATATCTAAAGCGCCCAGAGGCGTATGTGGTGGATGCCGAGTCCTGGCTTGAAACCGGAGATAACGCTCGTATGGATGCTGACGGTTATATCCGAATCACGGGTCGCTCGAAAGATATCATCATACGCGGGGGGGAGAATATTCCGATAGTCGAAGTCGAGGAGTTGTTGTATCGCCATCCTGGAGTCCAGGATGCGGCAATTGTTGCGATGCCGGATCCCAGACTGGGCGAACGAGGGTGTGCCTTCGTATCGTTACGTGCTGCGGTCGAGTTCGATTTCTCGACGATGATCGAGTACTTGATTGAAGGTGGGCTCATCAAACAATATTTGCCGGAAAGGCTTGAGATTATTGAAGAATTTCCGCGCACCCCTAGCGGTAAGATTCAAAAGTTTAAATTGCGAGAGTGGGCGAAAAACTATAAACCCGCCCTAATAGAATAGGAGAAGTTGGTGAAAGTAGTTGAGCTTGCCCATCAACCTGTCGAATTGTATAAGGTTTTGAAATGGGAGGGCGTCACGGATAGTGGTGCGGCAGCAAAATCGACAATCGTTGCAGGACTCGTAATGGTTAACGGGGAAATCGAGACACGTAAACGGCGCAAGATTGTGGTGGGCGACATCATTGCTGTTGCCGAAGAGGAATTTATTATGCAGTTGAAATGAGCTTGTTAGTGCAGTGAAATTGAATGCATTAACTTCTCAAACGTTAACGAGGCGTTTTAATGAAAAAATTAAAAAACGAAAACGCATTGGTAAAAAAAGCAATCGCCGATGGGATGCGATACGGAGAGGAACGTGGCGTTGTTGAGTTTGAACCAACCGACTCGGCCGCCGAGAAGATCGAATATATCTATCGATTGCTAGTACACGACAAAATAATACAACCGCTGCCTGAGCTTGATATTTCACAAAGATCGATGCGTCACCGACTTGCTATTTGGGCTTCAAAGTCGAAATAACGGTGTTGGCGCTATAGATTTGGGTGATCTTCTTGCAACTGCTGTAGCTGTTACGCCCGGATACAAATCAGATTAAGTTTGGAGTGATGCCATAGGTGTATTGGCATGAGCACCAAGTGTTTGACGCTTGTTGTTAAGTTATTCTACTGTTTAAGTGATGCATTTGGATACCACTTTTCCCGACAGTCGGCAAAACTTCTTCACATCGATCCTTACCTCGATAGGTTCGAGCTTTGGTGCCATAAAGGTTCCTCGCGAATAGTCAGGCGTTCCGTAGTATATTTAACTCAAGAGCTGCCTAACAGCGATCTCTGTAAGCGCTAAACGATAAGCTTGGCGGTCATGTTATAGAGGTGTGTAAGTCAGCATCGCGTTATAATCCTACAAATCAAGTGACATCACGCATTCATTTTAAAACTCGCAACCGCTTCAAATTAATTCATGCGATTTCACTCATTACTACTCCCGTTTGGGTTCGTCCGTCGTTCTCTGAGCCTGGCTATAATTGCCACGACCTTGGGTCTTGCCTATGGGATATGGTATTCCTATAGTGTGATCCTCGTGGCGCTCCTTACTGAGTTTCATTGGAGTCGCTCACTCTTGGCGGGAGCCTTTAGTACATTCGCAATTGTGCACGGCATTGCTAACCCTTTCGTCGGCATGCTGTGCGATAAAGTGCGCCCATCAGTTTTAGTGGGTCTCGGTGGGTTAATGCTGGGCTCTGCGTTGTGGTTGAATAGTCTGATTTCTGCACCCTGGCATTTATATGTCGGATTTGGCGTTCTGACGGCCCTATCAGTGGCACTGTGCGGTTGGTTACCTGCTCTAGTCTTGGTAGAGCGGCGCTACCAACGTCGCCTTGGTCTTGCAATGGGTATCGTTAGTTCGGGTATTGGTGTCGGCATGTTAACCGTTGTACCTCTTTGCCAGCTTTTGATCGATGCATATGGGTGGCGCATTGCGTTTCGGACGCTAGGTAGCATTTGTGCGTTTTGGATCGTGCCAGCGGCGATTTACCTGTCAGCAAGCACTCCGCGCTCAATTTCGCGGATATCAGACGACGAATTTGTCCATGATCTAGGAGAATCGGTTGCGCCGCCCAATACCCCACTGGAATCTCCTGACTCTTCGATCACGTTGAGGGAAGCGATACGGAGCGTCCCATTTTGGCTCATGGTCGCTGCGTTCTTTTTTGGTAGCACGTGCTCCCAGACGCTCCATGTCCACCAAGTAGCTTATCTTGTTGATCATGGGCATACGGCAATCGTTGCGGCGTCCGTCGTGGGTGTCGTCGGCCTAGCTAGTGTGTTTGGTAAAACTGGAGGAGGTTGGTTGTCGGATCGGGTTCAGCGTGAGGTTGTTTATGTCGGTGGTATTAGCATCTTGGTGGGCAGTGTTGGGTTATTGTTTTTACTCGGCTTTGTTTCATCTGTATTTGGGGTTTATATCTACGCCATCATGCTTGGGGTCGGCTATTCGGCCACAGCCTCCTTGGTACCGGCAATGATGAGCGATCGTTTTAGCGGGCTTTACTTTGGTTCGATTGTAGGAATCGGGCTTTTTGGCAGCGCAGCGGGCAGCGCTATCGGTCCGTGGTTGGCCGGATATGTATTCGATCGTACTGGCGCCTATGATTTGGCATTCGCTATTGCGGCGGTGTGCGGTGCTATAGCAGGGTGGGCTGGGTGGATGGCGCGTTCAATACGGTTGCGCCAGGCTTTATGATCAACGATTCTCTGCATATTGGATTGATTCACCTCGAGTTGCCGGAATACGCGCGAAGGACGTCTAGTGGATAAGGAAGATATCGTATTTGTAAGTGAAGGGATTGAATTAGTTGGCTGGATGGCACGGCCAAGCGGCATCTCGAAACATCCACTTGTCATTCTTCTGCACGGATTAAGCGGCGTTATCGATTTGGATCTGGAGCGCTATGCCGAGATATTTGTTGATGCAGGGTACGCCTGTCTTGCTTATGACCATCGGAACTGGGGGCGGAGTGCCGGGTGGCCGCGGGGGGAATCCGATCCGTGGCGGCAAGTGGCAGATCTGCGCGAAGCGATTTCCTATGCGCGCGCCTTGCCTGAGATTGACCGAGAACGGATTGGCTTGTGGGGCACCAGCTATGCTGGCGGCCACGTGCTTACTGTCAGTGCACTTGATAATCGCGTGCGCTGTGCCGTTTCGCAAGTCCCCTTGGTGAGCGGCTCTCGAACCTTCGATGCGTGGGTGTCGCGAGAAAGGCGTGATAAGTTTCTTGCGCGCATAGATGCCGATCGTGACGCGCGACGAAATGGCAAGATGCCGAAAACAATCCCGGCCGCATTACCCAACTCTGAGACCGAAGAATGGATCAAACGAAACGACGTAAACAATTGTTATCACAATGAATTGACTGTGCGTTCGTTTGATCTGTTGCGGTGCTACGAGCCGATCGCTTTTGCCGATAAGATTTCGCCGTTACCACTATTGATGATCGTGGCGGCAAATGATCGTACGACGCCGACCCACTGGCAACGGGAGGCGTTTGAGCGGATTAGTAAGCCAAAGCGGCTAGTCGAGATCGACTGTCGTCACTACGATGTTTACATGGATAATTTCGCTGAGGCTGCGACGAGCGCGCTCGAGTGGTATAAGGAGCATCTTTGATGACTATCGAAAATCCTATGATTAATCTACGGGCTTGCTAGTGCCCCCCCGGTCGCTATATCTCTTCAGCTTTTTGCGCCCCTAACGGAACCCAAAATGGACAAAAATCGAGACCAATTTATGGGCCTCGCCGCCGTAATACTGTCTGCGGTAGTTCTTGGTGTTGCTGTTGCCGTATCGCGATACGCCTTCGACGGCGGTGCTAGTGGGATTGCGGTTGCCGTGTTTCGTTCGGTCTTTATCGTCGTTGTGTTAGCAGCTGGCTTAAAGGCTTACAATCGTACGATGAAGATTCCACCAGCTTTATTTTGGATGGTTTCTCTTAACGGCGTACTAATGGGGTTGATGGCGTACGGCAATATCGGTTCGGTGGAATTCATCTCGGTCGGCCTCGCATCCTTGTTGTTCTTCACTTTCCCTATCATCATCGCGGTCTTGGTGATGATTCTCCGAATTGAACAGGTGTCCATGATGAAAGTTGGCGCGGTAATGGTCGCTTTCGTGGGTCTCGCTATTATGCTCGGCGTATCATTTGGTAACGTCGATGGCCGCGGTACGGTGCTAGCGCTGATGGGATCGGTCGCGACCGCAGCAAATGCAATTTTAGTTGCACGTCACTTTCGGCAGATCGATGTACTGGCACTAACTTTGCATTTCAGCATCGGAGCGACGCTGTCGCTGGTGGCAATCGCAATCTTCCTCGCTGAAGTGCGTTGGCCTGACACCCTTGGGGGATGGAGTGGGACGGTTTGGGTTGCCATATTTCAGGCAATTGGAACTCCCTTATATTTTTATGCCATTACTAAAATTGGTGCGCTCAAGGCCGGGATGGTGGTGAATATTCAACCGGTTACATCAATCTTTTTGGCTTGGTTGTTGTTCAATGAGGTCTTGAGTTCGTTGCAGGCTCTTGGCGGGGTGGTGGTTTTGGTTTCCATCGTGTTCATGCAATGGGCAGACTTGCGTCGCGAGCCGCCTGCTGATTGACTTTTCGTCACGACTTGAAGAGGGAACTATTCTTTTTCGGGGCAGAAGTACCAACATCTGCACGACTTTAACGTAGAATGATCGGTATAAACCGATTCCATATATTAGAAAGGTCCGCCCATGAGTCAATCTGTCTCGTATACTGTTGACGGCGATATCAGTGTCGTTACCGTCAATAACCCTCCGGTTAATGCCTTATCTCACCACGTCCGCCAGGGTCTTTATGACTGTTTTACGGCGGCAGCTGGGGACGATACGGTCGCCACTATTTTGATCTGTGACGGTCGCACTTTCATAGCTGGCGCTGACATCACCGAATTTGGCAAGCCACCGAAACCGCCGCATTTTTCGCTGCCGCTGAACGCGATAGAAAGCATGTCCAAACCTGTCGTAGCGGCTATCCATGGGACGGCCCTTGGGGGGGGACTTGAAACGGCATTATGCTGTCACTATCGGGTCGGCGTGCCTTCGGCAAAGGTAGGCCTGCCGGAGGTTCATCTGGGTTTATTGCCGGGCGCCGGGGGGACCCAGCGCCTGCCACGCTTGATAGGCGCTCGGGCAGCCGTTGAGGCGATAGCGACTGGCAGCCACATAGATGCGGCGACCGCTCACGCGGCAGGTGTGATCGATGCTTTGGTCGATGAAGGCGATCTCCTTGAAGGAGCAAAGACATTTGCTCGTAAGATTGTTAGCGAAGGTGCGACTCTAAGAAAAGTGCGTGATATGAAGGAGAAGGTTACCGGAGTTGACCCGGCGATCTTTGAGACGGCACGTGCCACTGCTACTAAGGCGCGTCGTGGATTCAAAGCACCGCTAAGTTGTATCGCCTGCGTGGAAGCTGCTTGCACTTTGTCGTTTGAAGAAGGTATGGCATTCGAACGGCAAATGTTTCAAGAATTACACGACGACATACAATCTAGCGCGCAACAGCACATCTTCTTCGCCGAGCGTGCGGCAAGTAAAGTAGACGATATGCCAAACGATGTAGAGCTGCTCGACATAACCCGGGTGGGGGTTATCGGTGCCGGAACGATGGGGGGTGGAATCGCAATGAATTTTGCCAACGCGGGGATCCCTGTCACGCTGCTCGAGATGAATCAAGAGGTGTTGGACAAAGGCCTCGGAGTCGTCCGCAGTAATTATGAACGCACGGCGAAGAAGGGCCGCCTATCCGACGCGCAAGTTGAAGAACGTATGGGATTGATCACAGCGACATTAAATTACGAGGATCTCACAGACGTCGATATGATTATCGAGGCGGTATACGAAAATATTGATGTTAAGAAGGAGATCTTCGGAAAGCTCGACGAGGTTGCGAGGGCTGGATGTATTTTGGCCACTAATACATCTACTCTAGACGTGGACGAAATTGCAGCGGTAACTAGACGTCCGGAGATGGTCATCGGCACCCATTTCTTTAGCCCGGCCAACGTGATGAAATTACTCGAGATTGTCCGTGGTGAGAAGACCA
>DPMX01000061.1:4604-10861 GCA_003540955.1 Gammaproteobacteria bacterium | reverse complement strand
AGTTGGTTATGTTGGCAGGGATGTAGAATCTATCGTGCGTGATCTTGTCGATGTTGCAGTTAATTCCGAGCGTGATGGTGCAATGGAGAGCGTGCGAAAGCATGCGGAAGACGCTGCAGAAGAGAGGATTTTGGATGCGTTGCTCCCGGGCCCACGGACCGTTGGTGAGTCCGCAGACAATCAAGAATCGACAACACGCCAGCGTTTTCGAAAAATGCTACGAGAAGGTGAGCTTGACGAAAAAGAAGTAGAAATCGAGCTTGAAGCGGCAAATATTGGTGTGGAGATCATGGCGCCGCCCGGTATGGAAGAGATGACGAACCAGCTCCAGGGTATGTTCCAAAATCTCGGTCAGGGTCGGAAAAGAAACCGAAGGATCTCCGTCGGGCATGCTCTTCGCTTGCTAACGGAAGAAGAGGCGGGAAAGTTGATTAATGAGGATGATATTCGAGCGACGGCGCTCGAGAGTGTTGAACAAAACGGTATCGTTTTTCTTGATGAACTTGACAAAGTTGCACAACGCACCGGTGGAGGCGGTCCCGACATATCGCGGGAAGGCGTGCAACGTGACCTGCTGCCTTTAGTCGAGGGTTGCACTGTTAGCACGAAACACGGCATGCTGAAAACGGATCATATACTTTTTATTGCTTCCGGGGCATTCCATCTGTCGAAACCATCCGACTTGATCCCTGAACTGCAAGGCCGCTTGCCCAATCGAGTTGAACTCGGGTCCTTAGGTGTAGATCATTTTGTCCGTATATTGACAGAACCGGATGCATCTTTAACGGAGCAATATCAAGCGCTGCTTGCGACGGAGGGTGTTGATATCGAGTTCCATGAGGATGGAATAGCGCGTGTTGCGGAGATCGCTTATCACGTCAACGAACAGACAGAAAACATAGGGGCGCGGCGCTTGCACACCGTGATGGAACGTTTGCTTGAGGCTTTGTCGTTTACATCGCCTAGTATCTCTGGGCAGACGATAGTTATAGATGCGAACTATGTTGATCAACACCTAGGAGAGTTTTTAAAGAACGAAGATCTCGCGCGTTATATACTCTAAATATTCCTTAAATGGCGACACGCACACCTACCAACATAGTTTTACACCAACAGTCTCGCGTATTAGAGATTGTTTTCGATGATAACTCAATCTTCAAATTACCATGTGAGTTTCTCAGGGTGTACTCACCATCTGCCGAGGTTCGCGGCCATGGGCCTGGCCAAGGGACACTGCCGTTGGGGAAGAGCGAAGTTAAAATAGATACCGTTGAGCCAGTAGGGAATTACGCGGTCAAGCTTGAGTTTGATGACGGCCATAATACTGGCCTTTATTCTTGGAATTATCTCTACGAACTCGGTTGTAATCAAGAACGTTTGTGGCAGGAGTACATTGAGAAAGTTAAGCAACTTGGCCATGGATGAGAGAAATGCTACCGATGAAAAGTTAGTCGACTTCGGATTCGAGACTATCAGTGAAGCCGAAAAGACGCAGCGCGTAAAAGGAGTATTTGATTCTGTAGCCGATAACTACGATGTAATGAATGATTTAATGTCGTTTGGGCTGCATCGGCTATGGAAGCGCTTCGCGGTGATGGCGGCGCATGTTCGTCCAGATCATCAAGTGCTCGATTTGGCCGGAGGTAGTGGAGACCTTAGTCGCTTATTCGCTAGGCGAATCGGGGAGAGGGGCTTAGTGGTGATTTCTGATATAAACGGAGAAATGTTACGACGCGGTAGAGATCGGTTAATTGATAGCGGCTGCAACGACAATGTAGTTGTTGTGCAAGCTAACGCTGAATGTCTCCCGTTTGAATCGGGCAGATTTGACATCGTTAGCATGGCATTCGGCTTGCGTAATGTAACGAATAAACTCGACGCAATTAGCGAAATGTATCGTATGTTGCGCCCTGGGGGTAGGGTATTAATACTAGAGTTCTCTAAGTTAAAAATCGCAGCATTACAAAGCATCTATGACGCGTTTTCATTTCGTATCTTACCAAGATTGGGGGAATGGGTAGCGAAGGATGGTGACAGCTATCGGTATTTGGCGGAATCTATTCGTGTCCATCCACATCAGGAAAAATTGGCGTCGATGATGCGATCCGCCGGGTTTGAACGTGTCCGATATAGGAATTTGGCAGGAGGCATCGTTGCGCTACATGACGGAATGAGGTTTTAGGCAGTGCTGCATCGGGGCAAGTTTCGATCGGATCAACGCGACATTGGTCCCAGCAACATATTGTTGGGCCGACTTACTCGTGTACTCAAACGCATGATAGAACTAGACGATAGGACTCGATATCGTCTAGCTGAACTTGGAAATTGCTCGATCGCTTTCAAGCTAAGAAATACCGAAGCACGCCTTCTAGTGACTATTCTTAAAGATGATCTGCATCTCTCAATCGATATGACTACTAAGCCTGATGTACAACTTGAAGCGGGCTTAGTTGATTTTATTGCGATGGCCAGAACACAGCGGGATGGAAAGGCACTGGCAGCAGGTAAAGTTGAGATTCAGGGTGATCTAGCTACTGCGCAATTGATCCAAACGCTTATCGCTGAAGCGAGTTTCGATTGGGAGGAGTTAATATCGACCAGGACTGGAGATGTACTAGCACGTCAAATTGGGCGGGGTGTGCGAAGAGGTGCGCGATGGATGCGAGCAACAGGAAAAATTTTAGAGCGCGACATCAAAGAATACTTGCACTATGAGTCGCGCTTACTCCCCACCTATCGTGATATTAAGCACTTTATTCAAGAGGGTGAGTCAGTAGTTGAAGGGACGGATCGATTGCAAGCAAGAATTGCGAGACTTCAACGAAGACGAGAGCAAACTTGATAACTCCGGGTCAGTTTTTTCGTGTTTTATCGATCCAGCGCGTACTCATTAGACATGGTCTGGATGAATTGCTATTTACGACACCGATTCTGCGCTCATTGAGATTCTTACTGTATCTGCTTCCGTGGAATTGGTTTCGGGGCGAGCACGGGCCGAGAGCAGTCCGTATTCGGATGGTCTTGGAGCAACTCGGCCCTATTTTTATAAAGTTTGGTCAAATATTGTCTACCCGCCGAGATTTTTTACCTGATGACATAGCGGAAGAGTTGTCGCAACTACAGGACAATGTCCCACCATTCCCGGGTAAACAAGCGCGCGCGATCATAGAAAAAGCGTACGGTTGTGCAGTTTCTGAGGTGTTTGATAATTTTGACGAGAATCCACTAGCTTCTGCTTCTATTGCCCAAGTCCATACAGCCTCTCTGAAAGATGGCCGTCAAGTAATTGTCAAAGTGGTACGGCCGAATATAAAACTTACGATCGGGCGGGATATCGGATTGATGAGGATACTTGCAAATACCGCCGAACGCTATTCCTCACAAGGGAGAGAACTCAACTTACTGGGGGTTGTCGACGAGTTTGAGAAAACGATTATCGACGAACTCGATATGATGCGCGAAGCCGCAAATGCATCTCAGCTTCGGCGTAATTTTAGCGGTTCCGCGCAGATGTATGTTCCGGAAGTGGTTTGGTCTCTGACTCATCAGAATGTGATGGTGATGGAACGAGTTTCAGGGATTGAGATCGACAAAATCGATGAGCTTCGAAAGACTGGCGTCGATCTACATCAATTGGCTGAAACAGGAGTGGATGTGTTTTTTACCCAGGTCTTTCGTGATCATTTCTTTCATGCTGATATTCATCCAGGGAATTTATTTATTAAGCCTGGGGAAAATGGTGCCCCAGCGATGTATATTCCTGTTGATTTCGGGATTATGGGGTCTCTTAGCGAATTTGATCAGAGGTACCTAGCAGAGAATTTCTCTGCATTTCTGGATAGAAATTATCGTCGCGTGGCCGAGTTGCATGTGGAGTCAGGGTGGGTTCCGAAGGATACTCGGGTCGATGAGTTTGAATTTGCGATTCGTACTGTGTGTGAACCAATATTTGACAGACCGGTTAAAGATATCTCCGTCGGCGCACTCTTACTTCGCCTATTCCAGACAGCGCGGCGATTCCACATGAAAATTTTGCCGCAGTTACTGTTGCTACAAAAAACGATCGTCAACGTAGAGGGGATTGGTCGCCAGCTAGATCCTGATTTAGATTTGTGGCGCGCTGCACGTCCTTCGTTAGAAGCGTGGATGCGTGATCGTGTTGGCCTTCGATCGGTACTGCGTAGTACGCGACAGAACGTTCCATTGTGGATCGATCGTCTGCCGGAGTTGCCAGGCCTGACGTTTGAAATTCTCGATCAAATCCGTAGTGGTCGAATCCAAGTCGTCAGCGACGATCCGCAGCTAAGGCAAATCCGACGTGAAATTGCACGGATTCATCAACGTATCGTCCTCGCAGTGGTTGGGGTTGGATTGATGATTGGCGCAGGTGTGCTAAATGGCGTGTCAGCAGAGACATCTCGTATGATCGGGCCCTTACCTTTGGGTGTATGGGTTCTTGGGGGAATTGGGATTGTTGCCGTGATTGCCGCACTCCGGAACAAGAAGACTTCTGGGTTGTAATGCTCAAACAACGTTGCCGGTGCGGGCTGCACAACATCGCCTTATATCAAACGTCGAGGGATGCTCACTATGGTGAGTTCAATCGTGGGCTTTCCCGGATGTTGTCCCGGTTGAGGTTACTTCTACGGGAGCACATGGGATCGAAGCAGCTCTGGTTAAAAGCGGCGAGAGTGTCACGCAATTACTGGGTGCGCTCGCGCGGTAGAGAACACGTAACGTTGCTTAATCGCCTGAGCTTCTAACTTGTAAAATGTCCATTCCTTTAAGCAGATTTAACGCTTCGTATAATTCAAAGTCAGATGCAGCTAGGTTTTTGTACTCTTTTGGTTTAGCAGTATTGGTTTCAGCGCTGTGTTCTGCCTCATTTTCTAGATGACCGGTAAGATTTTTTTCTTTAATGATATTGGGCCCAGAAATCGCTATCGGTGACAGTTTGAGCTTATCAATTAATATATCGGGAACTATTCCTTCTGCCTGAATCGAACGCCCTGAGGGCGTGTAGTAACGCGCAGTGGTCAACTTTAACGCAGCGTCATTATTCATCGGTAAGATAGTCTGAACAGATCCTTTCCCAAAGGAGCGTCGGCCCATGATTATTGCTCGCTTTTGATCTTGAAGGGCACCAGCAACAATCTCCGAAGCGGATGCGGATCCCTCGTTAATCAGTACAACCAGGGGTGTGCCAGCGATCAAGTCGGGTGGCTTGGCATTGAATTCTAATTCGGCATCTTGCGCACGTCCGTCCGTGTAGACGATTAGGCCTTCATTAAGAAACGCATCCGATACCGCGACCGCGGCACCTAAAACACCACCAGGGTTATTTCTCATATCTAAAATTACCCCTTTCAACCCGGTAGTTGTCTTATTTTTTAGATCAGCGATTTTTTTTTCTAATGCAGTGCCAGTGCGGGATTGGAAGGCTGAGACGCGGATATATGCGAAGCCAGGTTCTAAAAATCGAGCCTTAACGCTTTGGATTTTAATCACGGCACGGACGATCTGTATCTCCAGTGGTTTATTTTCACCGTCTCGAATTATGGAAAGTGTAATCGGTGTGCCTGCTTTCCCACGCATAATTTTTACCGCTTCATTCAAACTCAAGCCTTTAACTGGGGTATCATCAAGCCGAACAATTACGTCACCAGCTTGTACGCCAGCACGCTGAGCAGGAGTATCGTCAATTGGTGCGATCACTTTTAGGAAACCATCTTCTGTGCCGACCTCTATCCCTAGGCCGCCAAATTCCCCGGTAGTGCCTTGTTGTAGTGAGACATACCCTTCCGCGTCTAGATACGACGAATGTGGGTCGAGACCCGCAAGCATTCCGCGTACGGCGTTTTCGAGCAGATCTTTATCACTAATAGGCTCGATATAGTCCTTCTTGATTTTATGGAAAACCTCGACAAGTATTCGAATATCTTCGAGGGGAATTATGTCTTCCTTTTGATCTTCTTCCGATTGTGTCCTCAGTTCAGTCTTTATTGTGTCAGCGCCAATCGCCGCATCGCCCCCAAAGATGAGAGCTACAAATATTAGGAGATTTGCGAATCTATTTTTTGGATTGATAATTTGCTCCTTGGATCGCTTCGCGATCGACTTAATAGGACAGCTCCTGCATTTGTTTTTATAGGTTACTTCCATTCAGGCGCACTAACGGATGACCGGTCATCTCACTAGGGATTGTAAGGCCCATTAGCGATAACATCGTCGGTGCTATGTCACTTAAGCAGCCACTA
>DPMX01000061.1:3853-4313 GCA_003540955.1 Gammaproteobacteria bacterium | reverse complement strand
CTATGTCACTTAAGCAGCCACTAGACGTAATCTCCGCGTGACGACCAACATAAACAAGAGGAACCAGATTACTTGTATGCGCTGTGTGTGCCTGGTCACTCCCCATGTTTAAGGAGCGCATTTTCTCGGCATTTCCGTGGTCCGCTGTGATCAACACGTCTACGCCATTCTCTTGAGCTGCTGAAATAACGCGATCCAAGCAATTATCGAGGATTTCAATACAACGAATTGTCGCTTCAAAATCTCCTGTATGGCCTACCATATCGGCGTTAGCATAATTACAGATTATCGTATCGTACCGCCGAGAGTTGAGTTCTTCTATAAGCCTTGCGGTTAACTCCCTTGCGCTCATCTCTGGTTTTAGATCGTAGGTAGAAACATTCGGCGAGGGGATTAAGACCCGATCTTCACCGATATTTATACCTTCGCGACCACCGTTAAAAAAGAAAGTCACGTGAGC
>DPMX01000061.1:3279-3556 GCA_003540955.1 Gammaproteobacteria bacterium | reverse complement strand
GTTAAAAAAGAAAGTCACGTGAGCGTACTTCTCGGTTTCCGCAATCCTCAATTGGCGTAATCCCCGCGCCGCGATACAGTCTCCATACGTATTGGACAAATTCTCTTGCGGGAACGCGACAGGAACATCAAAACTAGAGCTATAGTCGGTCATCGTGATGAAAGAACCAAGAGTTGTAATACGGCTACGTTTAAACTCGGTGAAGGTAGGGTCGATAAAAGGCATCGTTAGCTGCCGTGCACGGTCAGCGCGGAAATTTAAAAATACGATTAAATCT
>DPMX01000061.1:0-2984 GCA_003540955.1 Gammaproteobacteria bacterium | reverse complement strand
AAATTTAAAAATACGATTAAATCTCCACTCTCTACTCTCACTGCAGGATTACCTTCGGCGACAATAGTGGTTGCTTGTACGAATTCGTCAGTTTCGCCCCGGCTGTATGCCTGGTTTAAGGCCACTTCTGGGTCATCGGATTGATACGAGCCTTTACCCGAAATGATTAAGTCATATGCTGCTTGTGTTCTATCCCAATTTTTATTACGGTCCATAGCATAGTAGCGTCCAACGATACTAGCGAATTGACCAATCCCCAATATTTTGCACCTCTCCTGGATACGCTGAATGGAGTAAATGGCGCTCTTAGGTGGTGTATCCCGCCCATCCATAAAGGCATGTATATATACGTGTTTAACGGTGGTTTGTTGTGCTAGATCAAGTAAAGCTAATAGATGCTCCTCGTGGCTATGAACACCACCGGGAGAAAGAAGACCTAAAATATGTAACGCACTTTTTTCTTTAGCGGTCCGTTCAAAGGCCGGTAGGAGTACCGAATTGGAGAAAAACTCTCGTTTGACTATTGCTTGAGATATGCGTGTGAGATCTTGGTTTACGGTGCGACCTGCACCGATGTGCATGTGCCCAACTTCCGAATTCCCCATTTGCTGAGCTGGTAACCCCACGTCGTTTCCAGAGCATCGGATTAAAGAGTGTGGGTGTTTGTGCCAAAGGCGATCCCAAGTCGGCGTTTTGGCGCGGTAGATAGCATTATGCTCGGTATCCTCGCTATGGCCCCAGCCATCGAGTACAACTAACATTACAGGATGGTCAACAATACTCATTGATTCCTCAAAGCGAATTGTTCATGTTAGCGCCGAGGGGATGGCAGCTCAGCGCTAAAAGTCGGAGACTTCAATGAACAGTTGCGGGTCTTGGTGTCAACTTAGTGCTGATTTTTGAATACGTTACAGTGTATCATAGCCTGCCATATATCTCTCCCAGCAAAGCAACTCCAGGACTCACGGGCTAATAACTAATTACTAATTCGCATGACGCAATTGATCGAATTCGCTGGCAATCATTTCATCCTGGTAAGTGCTTTTATTTTTATTTTGGGGATGTTGGTGATCAATATGTTCCAGGGAGGTGGAGGCAAGACCGTGTCGCCAGTTCAAGCCGTGCAAATGCTCAACCGTGAAGGCGCGCTGACATTAGATATTCGAAGTGCTGCAGAATTTGAACAGGGTCATATCATTAACGCGCGGAACATTCCCTCGACGGACCTAAAATCTAGGATCCATGAGCTGAGTAAATTTAAAGAACGGCCGATCGTGGTTTGTTGTGCCCGGGGGACCACGTCCGGTGCTGCACTTCGTGAATTATCCGCTGCGGGATTCGAACAGGTACGCAGCTTAAAAGGTGGAGTTGCTGCTTGGCGCAGCGACAATTTGCCATTGACCTCGGGGTAGGATAATCACTGGCACCAAGTTATATATCGTTCGCCACTATTGTAGTAATCTTTAACTGCTAACGTACGGTGAAAATCCAGGGCGACCGTTTAATTAATCTGTAACTATAAGCAAATTTATGGTTAGTAGCTCTCGGATATTGGTGCTCGGGGCGGGCGCATGGGGAACCGCGCTATCGCTTGTGCTGTCGCGCAATGTCATGAATGAGGTGTTTCTGTGGGGTCGGGATACACCGGCGATGGTTCACATGCGACATTCGGGTCTGAATGAACATTATTTACCGGGCGTCCCTATCCCGAAACAAATACATTTAATCAGCGAAGACGATTTCCCCGTTGATACTGACATTATTATCGCAGCGGTCCCGTTTCAGGCGTTGCGCGAGGTACTAGGGAATTTCATTTTGAAAATGGGGCCGCCTCGGGTGGTCGCTTGTGCTAGTAAGGGGATCGAAAGAGGTAGTTTCCTCCGCGCCGATCAAATCGTTGGAGCTTTGTGTCCTGATCGCACAACTTTTGCTGTGCTGTCTGGACCAAACTTTGCGTCGGAAGTGGCCCGTGATAAGCCTGCGGCTATCACTATCGCATCCCAGGATGCCGCTAGAGGACGTGAGTTGGTTCGTCGTTTCCATTCCAAATCGTTTCGGCCGTATTTCAGCAGGGACATCATTGGCGTCCAAGTTAGTGGCGCAATAAAAAACGTGATGGCCATTGCCGCCGGGATTTGTGACGGTTTGAATTTAGGTGTTAACAGTCGAGCGGCTCTTATTACGCGCGGATTGGCTGAAATAAGTCGCTTTGGAATTGCTCAGGGTGGAAAGATGGAAACCTTTATGGGCCTTTCCGGAGTTGGTGATCTCGTATTGACCTGTACGGATAGCCAATCACGTAATAGACACTTTGGGCTTCTATTGGCGGCCGGCTTAAACGCCGAAGATGCAATCACAGAAATAGGGCTGATCGAGGGTGCGACAACAGCTACGGCGCTTACGGCGCTTGCCAGGCAGTTACAGATAGATATGCCAATTTCCGAAGAAGTAGCCGCCACTATTGCCGGCACTGTGACTCCTGAGCAGGCGGTGAAAAATTTACTAGACCGAGTACCGGTGGCGGAAACGTTCGAGCCTGCGACTTCCAAATAGGAAGTCTAAATGGACTCTCCGCGACTATTACTAACGTTTCCACAAAAATGACGGCATTTGAGAGCAAAGATTTTCGGTCAAGCTGATCAGTTTTTAGTAAATTTTCTAGCAAGACTAGCTGCACAGCCAAGTTCTAACTACCGCGAAAATTGCGATATGGCGCGATATACGATTTTTTCTCGAATCGGTAATAGCGGCAAAAACACCTGCGCTTTAGAAATCCAAGTTTTTGCGCTTCAAGCGCTAAGAAATTTCGCCGGAAAACTAATTTTGTGTCCCCAAATTGTCAGTTATGGAGCCTTCATCGAACTTTTCCTGAGGCCTTAACTTCCCGAGGCTGTTGAACCTACATTGCCGCCAAGCCTCGTAAATCACGATTGCAACGACATTAGATAAATTCAAACTGCGGCTAGTTAGGGTCATCGGCACTC
>DPMX01000036.1 GCA_003540955.1 Gammaproteobacteria bacterium | reverse complement strand
TTTAAATTTTTTTATTTGTTCTTCAAATCTACTCATAATCGTCCTCACGTTCAGTGACCTTTATTTTTATGATCTAGTATAGAAGCGCTGGCATCTTATAACGATTTATCATCCGATCGTCGCGCCCCCATCGACGACAATATTTTGACCAGTCGTAAATGATCCGGCGGCCGATCCGAGGTATACAGCAGCACCGGCGATTTCCCGCGGTTCCGCCATTCTTCGTAAGGGATCTCGGCTTGTGCGGATCTCTAGGTACTCAGGATCTTCCCACAATGCGCGCGCGAAGTCAGTGCGAACTAAGCCAGGTGAAATTGCATTGATCCTTATATTGTCTGGGCCGTATTCGATAGCGAGATTTCGCACCATCTGGAGATCAGCCGCTTTGGAAATGCAATACCCACCGAGTACAGCATTGCCGCGTAGACCACCAATCGATGATACAATGATGATGGATCCGTCCCTACGCTCGACCATCTCCGGCAGCACCATTTGTATCAACCAGTGATTCGATAAGATATTAACGTCAAGTATTTTTTCGAAGGCAGAGTCGGGCATGTCCTTCATTGGGCCATAAAAAGGATTTACGGCGGCGTTGCACACTAAAATGTCGATTTTTCTTAGCCTGGCACGTGTTTCGTCAACTAATCGGCGCAATTCTTCTTTATTTGCTATGTTGGCTGGAATAACAACAGCTTTTCTTTCCTCACCACTGGATCCACCGTTAATTTCATTAGCGACGACTTGGCACGTTTCCTGCTTACGGCTTGAGACAACAACACGTGCTCCGTGGCGGGCCATCTCCTTGGCGATTGCGCGTCCAATTCCCTTACTAGATCCTGTAATTAGTGCCGTCTTCCCTGTCAGATCGAATAAATCTTCCGTCATATATCTAACCTCAATTGAACGCCAATCGGCTAATTGTCGTCTATACTGCAGACATTAAACATACCAAGGATAATTTTAACCGATCGACGTTGATTTAATCAGGCCGTATTTCGATAGAAAATCTGTCGGTACTCTCGTGAGCAAGTCTAAGAAAACGATTATGAGCCGCTAATAAGCCAGAAAACGGCGCACGCCATACCTCCGTCAGAGGCAGTGGTTTATCGGAGTCAGCGAATAACCGCCACGCTGTGCGTATAACCGTATTATTTGTACGTGTAATTTCATCACCGGAGGCGCGTAACAGTATTTCCAAGAGGTCGATGAATGCGGGCGCATCGTTATCGACAATATTCAAGTGCTGGGAGACCTCGTCGTACAGTTGCATCCCGACTTGCGTTCCACATAAACATCCGAATCTTTGTCCTTCGATTTGGCCAAGTAGCTCAAGCAATAATGGCAGACCATTGCGAATGTATTCCATAGAGTAGTTTCGATATGCCTTTGCTTGTCGGATCAGAGGCCAAGTATCAATGTCGAGTTTTGGCAACGTCGTGGGGTTAATGTGTGGGCATGATTCGTCTTTCGCAAACCGTAACCGCTCCTCGGGCGAAAGCTCGCGATCGTACTCAAAATAATAGCCTTCGAGGCCGGGCGCGCCATCAACCGTTGTTCCGGTACACACAAAACCGAGCCGCGGATTATTTAAGGTCACCCCATTATGTGAATGCCAACCTCTTAACATCGCGTTATTAACTGACGTGGGAACCGCGCATAGTGCAGTCCCCGCCCAGATCCAGCGGGGCGGGGGATATCGTATCCATGCTTTTCGATCACTTTCCTCGAAGTATTCAACTTTAACGCCGCCAATTTGGTTAGAAAAGTAGTGATATTTAGCAGCAGCGATCGCATGTGGTAGTTGGTCAAGTCCGAGCTTTTTCAATCCAGGTAGGAATTTATCGAGGTGCTGGCGGCGAAATAATCGGTATACGAATTCAGCTGAAAGCGATTCGCCTTTGTGTGTGTTCAACCCCAGTACCAAGCCCGTGATCCAACAATGATAAAGTTTGGCGACTGCGATTGTCGCGTTTTCATCAATACCATTATTCATAGTATGTGATGGTTCCACAGTGTGGCGTTCGCGTCTACGATTGTTGGAGTTTGCCGCGGGACATGGTCGGTGGCGAGTATATCAATCGGTAATAGTTAGTTGGCCGTAAATGAATAATTTGTCGAATTCCGATCCTTCTATGTTCGCTAGTCAATTGCTGGCTTTGGTTGGCGACATTGTCCGCGAGCTACACCCAAACAATAGTACTTTTTATACAACTAGCTTGGATAGTCTGTTCGGGCATGACCTTGGTTTAGATAGCCTAGGTCGCGTAGAACTGATTGCTCGTGTTGAACGGGAGTTTGCAGTTGTATTGCCAGAAAACTTGATGTCAGTGGCCGAGAGCCCTAGGGATATCCTTCGTGCTTTAATGAAAAACTCGGGGGTTACGGTGTCGGTACGCTCTGTAGAGACAATCGATGTAGCGTTAGCCGATAGCATACCCGTGCCGGAATCGGCCAAAACCCTTACGGATATGTTGCGGTGGAACGTTGAGTACAATCCAGAGCGGCCCCACATCCAGTTCTATGACGATTACACCGACGGAGAGATCATTACATATAAGGGACTCTGGAACGGGGCCATGGCCGTCGCAGGAGGTTTACAGCACCATGGTCTAGTGCCGGATGAGACCGTTGCAATTATGCTTCCAACCAGCCGTGACTATTTCTTTGCTTTCTTTGGCGTTGTGCTTGCGGGTGGTATTCCTGTGCCTATCTACCCCCCAGTTCGGCGTGCCCAGATAGAAGATCATTTGCGTCGTCAAGCCACTATTTTGTCGAACTGTGGTGCCAGTATGCTAATTACTGTCGCCGAGGCTAAAACTGTCGCACATCTATTGACTTTACAAATCGATTCTTTGCGTGTGTTATCGACGGTAGGTGAGCTCATTGAGTTAGAGGCGCACGGCGAACTTGCAGCTCGGCGACCCGAGGATCTTGGTTTCATACAATACACTTCGGGTAGTACCGGTGATCCAAAAGGCGTCGTTTTGACACACGCAAATTTGCTCGCGAATATCCGAGCCAACGGTCATTGTTTGCAGGTAAATTCGACCGATGTATTTGTCAGTTGGTTGCCGCTGTACCATGACATGGGACTAATAGGCGCATGGCTCGGCTGTCTCTATCATACGCCGCGATTAGTGATCATGCCGCCACTCAGCTTTCTCAGCCGCCCCGAGCGTTGGTTGTGGGCTATCCATCGTTACGGCGGTACGTTATCAGCAGCTCCCAATTTTGCCTTTGATTTATGCGTACGAAGAATTTCCGACAAAGATATTGAAGGACTCGATCTCAGTCGGTGGCGCGTTGTCGCAAACGGCGCCGAATCCATTAGTCCGCTAACAATGGCAGGTTTTCTTGACCGATTTCGTGCTTATGGTTTCGCAAAAACAGCGATGTTGCCGGTCTATGGCTTAGCGGAATGTTCAGTAGGGCTCACGTTCTCGCCGATCGGTCGAAGCCCCCGTATCGACAACGTCGATCGCAACGCGCTTGCAGATAAAGGCCGTGCAGAACCCACATCTGTCGAAACCGAGGGAAATAGTAGCTTACAAGTCGTCAGTTGTGGACTGCCTTTGCCACGACATGAAATTCGAATTGTCGATCGCTCGAATAGAGAGTTACCCGAACGACGTGAAGGGCGGTTACAATTCCGGGGCCCTTCTGCTACTAGTGGTTACTTTCGCAGTCCCCAAAAAACAGCCGATATGATTCGAGGAGACTGGTTGGAGACAGGCGATTTCGCCTACATAGCGGCCGGAGAATTATTTATAACCGGGCGCAGTAAAGATTTGATCATCCGTGCGGGCCGCAATATTTATCCGACAGAGCTCGAAGCATTGATTGGTGACCTTGATGGTATTCGTGCTGGCTGCGTCGCAGTATTCGGAACGCCTGATTCAACTACAGGTACGGAACGCCTAGTTGTGCTTGCAGAAACCCGAAGGCGACAGATAGAAGTCCACCATCACTTGCGTAATGCGATAAACGATATCGCGATCGATGTTTTGAGCTCGCCGCCGGATGAGATAATACTTGTTCGCCCCAATACGTTGTTGAAGACGTCGAGCGGTAAAATTAGGCGAGCGGCTAGTCGAGAATTATACGAACAAGACCGCCTAGATGAGGCGGAGGTAGCTGTTTGGCTCCAAATTCTTAGGCTTGCTGTGGCAGGCGTTAGGCCGCAACTACGTCGAGGATCGATGGCGCTCAAGGAGTCGTTTTTTGCTCTTCGTGCTTGGGCAGTATTTTGCGGAGCTGGGATGTTTGGTTTGGGGCTCACCATGGTGCCACTCCGGCGACCGGCTTTGTGGTCTAGTCTCCGCTCCCTCACCCGGTTATTGCCGTGCCTTACAGCATGTCCTGTGGTGGTCGAAGGCGAACTCCCTGCGGTAGGACAGCGGCTCGTTATTGTTGCTAATCATCAAAGTTACCTGGATGGGTTGTTACTGATGTCGATACTCTCGTTCCCAGTAGAGTTTCTTGTCAAGGGAGAGCTCAAAGAGTCTTGGTTGCTGCGTCGACCTTTATCGCGAATTGGAGCCAGATTCATCGAACGTTTTGATGGTGCCAAAGGCGTGGAACAAATGGGTGATGTGGCTGCAGACCTCAGTAAGAGCTATCCGTTAATGGTTTTCCCAGAAGGCACTTTTAAACGTATGCCTGGAGTGCTGCCTTTTCACATGGGCGCGTTCACAACGGCTGTTGCGGCTGACTTTAGTGTCCTACCGATTGCAATTCATGGCACACGCTCGGTATTGCGAGCCCATTCATGGTATCCGAGACAGGGTAAAATTACAGTTACGATTGGTTCACCAATGCGTCCGGATCAGCAAGCTGAACCGTGGTCGGCGGCGCTGACGCTTCGCGATCACGCACGACAGCACATCCTTAAATATTGTCGTGAGCCTGATCTAGCACATGAATCAAATGTTGTCGATCTTATGCCGTAGCCGTGGATCTAAGAAACTGAGTCGTTCCACACACTACCATCTAGGTTGACCATCAATACCTATAAGTTTTGGATAGATTTTGGAAAGTAGAATCCATTAGATGATATGGGCAACTATTCCCTCCAGCCAAAGTGTTTGCGGATCTCAAATTAGGGCGTCGTTAGGATATGACGCCAGCCTCCTTCCAAGTGGAAATTTGTGATTCCTCGAAATTCCAATCTGCAAGCACGGCTAGTGTGTCTGAGCCTCTTACCGATGCTCCCTTTTGGATTTTCGACGGTGTGCGACTAAACCGTGGCGCTGGTGCGGGGTGCACGACGCCATCAACCGTTACAAAAGTATTCCGTGCAACGTTGTGTGGGTGGCTCGGCGCCTCCGCGAGGTTTAAGACCGGAGCGAAACAGATATCCGAGCCCTCCAGGATTTCACACCATTCGTCCCGTGTTTTAGTTTTAATCAACTTGGCCATTTTTACTCCCAACTCCGGCCAGGCATCCTTATCGTGATGACCTTGACAACCGGGATCGTCGAACCCGGTTAGTTCGAGTAATTCGATGTAGAATTTCGACTCGATCGAGGCTATGGAGATATAGCGGCTATCGGCTGTTTCGTATGTATCGTAGAAGTGTGCACCACCGTCAAGAATATTTGTACCACGCTCATCATTGACAATGCCGGCTGCATGCATACCGTAGATAGCGGTCATAAGTGACGCGACCCCGTCTACCATTGCTGCATCGACGACTTGCCCTAGCCCTGACTTGTTTGCCTCCAGCAAGGCGGCAAGTACCCCAATTGCAAGATAGGCGCCGCCACCGCCGAAGTCACCAACTAAGTTTAAAGGTGGTGGCGGTGGTCGATCTGACGGCCCTATTGCGTGTGCCGCACCTGCGAGCGAGATGTAATTGATGTCATGGCCTGCAACCTTTGCCAGAGGTCCGTCTTGACCCCAGCCGGTGACTCGTCCGTAGACGAGTTTGGGATTTCGCTGATGACATTCGTCAGGACCGAGTCCGAGGCGCTCGGTCACTCCAGCTCGGAAACCTTCAATTAAGGCATCGGATTGTTCGACCATTTTAAGAATAAGCTCTACCCCCTCGGGGCTTTTTAAGTCTACTGCGATTGAACGGCGACTACGATCTAGGAATGCATGCTTAGGATCCATTTTGATCCCGAGTCCCGCGTCGACTAGGCGGTCAACCCTAATCACTTCTGCGCCCATATCGGCCAGTAGCATAGCGCACATTGGGTTCGGCCCAATTCCCGCTAACTCGATTACCTTATAACCTACCAATGGTCCGCTTGCAGCCATATTCGACTCCTTTTTCTCCGAGTAAAATTATTGATCAATCACGTTCTAATTGGGTCGAAGCTCATCACCGCATAACCTGCAATCCAGTCCTCGATCGCGCGATAATAATGTAACTTTGGTGCGAAACTTCCTGTTGCCTCTATTGCAGCACTTGCGGCTATCCAGGTTCGAATTTCATGCCCACCGCAACCTCCTTCTTTCGTGATCCCCACATCGTCTAAAGTGCATAGCTGAGTAAAGTCTCCCGCCATTAATAATTCGAGGAAGCGTTTGTCCCAAGCAGGATTTAGCGGTGTGCGTATACTCTTCCCCGCTCGCCGGTTGTGCGCATCTTCAATAACCCGGGCTTGGCGCGTTGTGCGCTGTTCTAAAGTAAGGTCGCCACCTTCGATGAGACGTTGCCGAACTTCGGGTGATGCATCGGTTAGTTGCGGAATCGGCGGATCATGCGACAAACCACCAGATCCGATAATTAGTACGCGCCGTTGAAGGATGCTCAAAAATTCTCCAAGTGCCCGGCCGAAGGCTACCGTTCGTTGTAACGGTGGCAAGGGCGGCGCCGCGCAGTTGATGAAGATAGGTAATATTGGCGGCAAGGCTGACCAGTCAAATAACTGGTCAATGATCTGCACGCAACCATGGTCGGCGGTCATCTGGTAAGACAAGGCGGCATCGATGCCGGCTTGGTGTAGGTGTCGGGTACAATTCTCCGCAAAAGCTGCATCGATCGGAAACGGGTTTTGCGAAGTCTTCCAATCACCAACCCCTTTTGCCGCGGCACCGACGCAGAAACTCGGCATGAGCCGATAAAAAAATCCGTTGAAGTGGTCAGTCCCTAGAACAACCACCAGTTCTGGAGCGAAACCGCCGATCCATGCCCGAATATCATCGAAGCAACGGGCAACCTCTCGCTCTACATCAGAACCAGGTGAGAGATAGTCCTTTAATGGTGTGTGTGAGGCGCAAACGGCAGCAATCGTCATGGTTTGATCTCAAGTCCGACCGAGCAGAAAGTCGAGATGTATTTTGTTAAATGTCGACGGATCTTCAAATTGTGGCCAATGTCCACACTGAGTCATAAGAGCAAATTTTGCATTAGGAATCAGGCTCGCAATCTTTTCCCCGACATTTACTGCGGCGGTTGGGTCCTTGTCAGTCCACAATACCAAGGTCTCGGTCTGGATCGTAGCCCAATCAGTATCGGTAAGATTATTTCTCTTGCGGATCTCCTTTTCTTGCAGGCACATAATACGGGACATTGCATCACTCATTCCTGGTTGTCGATAAATAGCTTGACGACACGCGATAAGGTCTTCAGTAACGGTGGCCGGATCAGCCATTAGCCATTCAAGTCGAGCCTTTACCGTCTCCCACGTTGGTTCATTTACGGCGGCCATCGTGAGAGTTTTTATCCGCTGCATAACCTCTGGGTTAAGCGTCGCGCCACCACACGTGTTTAACACCATGCGGCTAAGTCTTTCTGGATATTTAA
>DPMX01000338.1:6009-7963 GCA_003540955.1 Gammaproteobacteria bacterium | reverse complement strand
TCTCTCCGTACACGATACCCGGGACACCCGATGGTATGTCATTGGTTACCGGAAACGAGCACGATGAATTCGGACTCGTTTCGACAGATCCCGTCAACAGAGTTCAAATGGTTGACAAACGTCAGTCGAAAATGAAGACAATGCTGTCAGATTTACCACGAGCGGGGCGTTACGGCGACGTTGGCGCAAAGATAGGGATAATCGGCATCGGAATGACCTTTGGGGTCATTTTGGAAGCCTTAGATACGCTTGCTGATTGTGGAATCGACGCGCAATATTTTCAACCCAGGACGTTGTGGCCCATGCTCGACGAGACGATTGCATTCATCAATGATTGCGACGTCGTATATGTTGTTGAGCTA
Source organism: Gammaproteobacteria bacterium (assembly GCA_003540955.1). Classification (GTDB taxonomy): domain Bacteria; phylum Pseudomonadota; class Gammaproteobacteria; genus UBA11873. Next base: position 7,601 of record DPMX01000338.1, on the reverse strand, counting down.
AATGCCGAAGGGCAGCTTGCTGGTTTGTTTGTACGTGAAGGTGCGGACGCCTCCCGCATCCGGAATCTTTTACACTATGACGGCACACCTATCCGGTCGGACGCGGTGGTCGATTTTGTAGTACAAGATCAAAATCGAGCTTTAGATGAGGAGGAAGTGGCATGACTAAGACGTTCACGCCGGCGAGGCCAATTTGGTGTGCGGGCTGCGGTGACTTCGGTGTCCAGCAGGCGTTAGAAAGCGCAATGAAAAATTTAAATATTAAACCTCATAATTCAGTGGTGATTGCAGGGATAGGTTGCTCTGGATCTCTGCAGAATAATGTCCGCTGTTACGGTTACCACGCTCTCCATGGGCGGGTGTTGCCAACAGCAACAGGGGCCAAGCTTGCGAATTCCAGTCTCACGGTGATTGGTGTAGGTGGCGACGGTGATGGTTATGCTATCGGCGGCGGACATCTAGTACACACACTGAAGCGTAATCCGAGCGTAACCTACATTGTGATGAACAATGGCACATATGGTCTGACGAAAGGGCAAGCGTCACCAACCAGTCCGAACGGTTACGGTGAGAATAATGAGGAGGATCTAGATCCGATATTGCTCGGCATGAGTATTCCTGGTTCTTCGTTTCTTGCGCGCGGGTATACCGGTCAACCGGCGCAGTTGCTAGATTTAACTACGAGCGCCTTGGAACATGCGGAAAGCGGTCGCGGTTTCGCGTTTCTGGAAGTCCTATCACCCTGCGTCACTTACAACGATACCTATCGTGAGTGGCGTACCGATGTCTACGACGTAGAACAGGATGCAGACTATAATTCTAGTGACAAAACTGCGGCGTTTTCGCGCTTAATGGAATTGCGTGAAGAAGGTCGGCTACCAATTGGATTGCTCTATCGGGGTGAGCGTGTTGCTTTGGAACAAACGGCGTTGAATCACGATTTTCCACCATTAGCTTTGCAGGATATCCAGCCGAGCAAACTAATGGACAAATATCAAGAAGCGATGAAGTCATTTATGCGATAGCGGTTTTTCTCCCTACAAATTATCGCTAGACATTGATATTCGATGGAATTTTAATGCGGGGTCGATAAGACCTCGTTTTTTTAATTTTTCTTTTGTGTTTCGGCATTCGATTACGCGTATCGTGTGACATGGGTTTTAGGAGTTGCAGTCTTTTATCCTCGATGCCTTGGGATGAGCATCTTCGCTGATGGAGACCTAAACCTGTGGCCGATGAAGAATTAAAAAATCATTTATCCGTAGGCCGTGAAATCGTGATGGCCGGAGCCCAGCGTCGATTGAACTCTCGTCAAAACGGGCGTGCGATCGTAAAGTACATCAGCAATGAAGTTGATGTTTTGCTTGTTGAACTTTGGAGCCGTGTTGGGGGGAAGGCTTGTAATCTAGTCGATATTGTTGCGGTGGGTGGTTATGGCCGCGCTGAGCTATGCCCGTTTTCTGATTGGGATTTGCTTTTTCTCGTGCCGAGATTGAATGATTCGAAAATTGATGCCGCAATCCAACGCTGCCTATATATCTTGTGGGACAGTGGAGCAAATATTGGGCACGCAGTTCGCACGCCAGCGGATA
>DPMX01000338.1:2208-5729 GCA_003540955.1 Gammaproteobacteria bacterium | reverse complement strand
TGGAGCAAATATTGGGCCCGCAGTTCGCACGCCAGCGGATACCCGTAAGCATATACGCGACGATCCTCATGCGCAGACTGCGCTCCTCGAATCACGCTTGCTTACGGGCGCGGGAAAGTTGTATGCGAAAGTACAAGAAACGTGTGGTCAGCAATTTTGGAGTAAGCGCCAACGCGTAGAATTTTGTGTTGAGAAACTTGCTGAATTCAAAAGGCGAAGGCGGGCTATGGGTGATACTGCTTTCTTGATGGAGCCAGATGTTAAAAATGCAAAAGGCGGGTTAAGGGATGTCAGTACGATATTTTGGCTATCAATGGCTTGGTATGGCACCCCGACGGCACGAGAACTTATTGGTCAAGGATTGGTTGACGACGCCGAATTTAATGGATTTGTACGCGGGAGAAACTTCCTTTGGCGCACGCGGACTGGTTTGCATCTGTTGGCCGGGCGCGAAGACGACCGTTTGCGATTCGAGTATCAGCCAGAGTTGGCGAAGATGCTTCAATTTCGGGATTCGGATAAAAGGAGCGCGGTAGAAAGGTTTTTAAAGATTTATTTTTTAAATGTTCGCATGATTGCCGATCTTGCAGATATCTTTGCGCTGCATTTCGAAGAACAAATTAACCCCCCTAGGCGTTGGCGCCGTAGCCAAGATTTGGGAAATGGCATGTCGCTGCGCGATGGCAAAGTCACTATTGGCGATGAAAAGAGTTTTGCAGCCGAACCGATAAATCTAATAAAGATTTTTGTCGAGGCCCAAAAAGAGCATCGGGTCATGAATAGTTATGCGCTTCGAATCGTGCGCAAATACTCTAGGGCGGTAGATGCGAAACTACGTGTGTCGAAGGCCGCTAATTCAATGTTTCTTGAAATTTTACGATCGCCTCGTAATGTCGCTACGAGCTTAAATCAGATGCATGAAACCGGTGTCCTCGGGCGCTTTGTCCCTGACTTTGGACGCATTACCGGACATGGTCAGTTCGACCGCTACCACTGTTATACAGTCGACGCGCACACCATTCGCGCGATTGATGTATTACGCGATTTTCGTTTGGGAGAAGGTCAATTTATTGATATGCCGCTAGCGTCGAAGTTAATGTTGGAGTTGCAGCGACCAGAGTTGTTGTTTGTTGCACTGATGTTCCATGATATCGCGAAAGGCCAGGGCGGCGATCATTCTGAATTAGGAGAGCACTTATCCCGTAAGTTTTGTCGTCGGCTCGGGTTATCAGATGACGACACGGGGCTGGTTACTTGGTTGGTGCGATTCCACCTCGATTATTCGAAGACGGCACAACACTACGATCTGTCTGATCCAGAAGTGATTGCGGACTTTAGCCGTTTTATCGGGGACAGGGAGCGTTTGGTGTATTTGTTTCTATTAACAGTAGCCGATGTCACTGCAGTTGGCCCCGGCACCTGGACTGAATGGAAAGGACATCTTTTTTCGCAATTGTTTTACGCAGTAGAGGGATGCCTTCGTGCAGGTCGAGTGACCCCGGACAATCAGGAAAATCGCATAGCTTCGCGGCGCGAAAGCGTTTTAAAAATGTGCGCGAAAGGTGAACGTGAGGAAGTTGCCAGTGCACTCGCCGTCCTATCAAACACCAGTACATTGCATTTTCCGCCAGTAGTGTTGAAAGATTTGTGTTGCCTCCTTGCGCAAAAATCAGGGGCTTATTTGGCTGTCAACGAGTCACTTGGTCATACCCAGGTGATCGTATGGGGAGCAGACCGGCCTAAGTTATTTGCCCATCTAACGGCAACTTTGGCTGGTGCTAATACAAAAGCACTCGCGGCTTACGCTTATTCGCTTCGTGACGGTCGAATCCTCGATGAATTTCATATTACGGATAGGTTTGATTCGGCTGTCAGCGAACCCGGCCAGCTTGCTAGATTACAACAGCGCCTTGAAGATGTGCTTGCCGGGAAAATTCCCACAGCTATCAAAACTCCAGCTAGCGCTGATGTACTTATGCGAGCATTACCGGTTGAAGTGCGGCACCTTGAAGCTGCCGCTAAAAGTATTACTGCGATAGAAGTAGTGGCCGCAGATCGCAGGGGACTGCTTGCAGACATCGCAGAGGCGATTGCTGAAATGAACTTTGATGTTCGAGGCGCAAATATTGCCACATTCGGAGAAAAGGCTGTCGATGTGTTTTTTGTTACTGACAGTGAAGGAGACAAATTGGACTCAGTTCAAACGGATGTTTTAATACAGCGCATTGAACAAGCGGCTAAGCTAGAGGCGAATCAGATCCGCGCCGATTAACATAGCTTCGAGTTAGCTTATTTGAGGGTACGCAGCATCTGTTCGAATACATCACATCGCGGTAGCACCGAAGACACGTAGATGTGCTCATTGTGTGTGTGAAAATCCTCTCCACAAAGACCCAAGCCATCGAGTGTGGGAATACCTAATGCCCCGGAAAAGTTGCCATCGCTACCGCCACCAACCATCCCGTGTCCAGGCTCATATCCGGCTTCTTTGGCGAAAGATGCGGCCATAGTATAGAGTCCAATTACAGCTTCGGATGGCTCGAATAAGGGTCGGATCGCACCTTGTTTAACTTTAAATGGAACTTCTGGGTTGATAGGTTTTAAGGCCATCATTCGGTTGCAGACGTCATCGAGATCAGCTTGGGTCGGAGCGACTGCTAGGACCTGTGCCGTACACTCGGCGGGTACAACGTTGACGAAGGTGCCGCCATTGATTACTCCAACGCTGAAGGTGACGTTCCGATCTGGCTCGGACATTTCTTCAATACGGATGATTTGATTAGCCATTTCATTAATGGCACTACTTCCCTTATTCAAAAAAGCGCCCGCGTGCGCAGGCTTACCTTTTGTGGTCAATAGAAAACGGGCAAAGGCCCACCTTCCTGTTATTAAGTTACCGCGGTCCTGTGCGGGTTCAGGCACAAGGACGAAGCGATTTTTCATTGATTCGGCCTCGATGTATTCCCGCGTTGTTGGACTGCCTAATTCTTCATCGGGGATAAACATAAAAGTTACTGGGAGGTGTGTCTCTTCCCCGGCTCTCACGATTCGCCGCAGAGCATGATAGGCGATGTATACGCCACCTTTCATGTCGTAAATACCAGGACCCCAAAGTCGATCGCCATCGCGCCGAACCGGTAGTGGTCCGGTTATCGTTCCCTTTAGATGAACTGTGTCTAGATGGCCTAGCACGAGTATTCCAGGGCCATCTCCGCCCCACGGCATGCGCGCGGTTACTGTATCGCCTAGATTATCGCGACCAGGAATACGAGTGATAGTCGCGCCAAGTTCTCTCATCGCATCCGAGGCGATATCCATCATCCGATTAACACCGGCACGGTCGTAACTCGGGCTTTCGACTTTCACCCAGTCGCATAGCCCTTTTAGGACTTCGGCTTCTTCGTTTGTACGCGAAACGCCTGACACCTGATTCATACTTATGTACTCCTTGTTCTATCAAAGTTGTTTTGAGCTTTGAGTTGCCTGCGCTTTTGTTCCTTTCGGCGGGCCTTTCCTGCGGC
>DPMX01000338.1:1577-1879 GCA_003540955.1 Gammaproteobacteria bacterium | reverse complement strand
GATTATCGTCCCCGACGCGCATATAGTTGCTTTTCCAAAGAGACGTTTCATCCCAAATGAGCGGAGTTTGAATGATTGTTCCAGGCTCGGTTGCGGTTTCGAGCAAGGATAGCGCACTAGACATGATTAGGCTTTTTGACCCCTGGTCATAAGGCCTACCACACGGATTTCCGAGGGGAAAATCCGTAAATAAAAACCTGGGGACACCGCAAAAAGTCACAATGTCTTTGGCAGAACCGATAACAACTGTAGCGATACCATTTTCTTCAAGCGCTCGTGCTACCAGGCTCACGGTCTGGTGG
>DPMX01000338.1:775-1274 GCA_003540955.1 Gammaproteobacteria bacterium | reverse complement strand
TACCAGGCTCACGGTCTGGTGGCAGATGGGTCATAACGGAACTAGCAACGCAATATCTACTCTGTCATTAAGGGAAGATGCGACGACAGCTGGCGCCTCCTGTTCTGTTGTAAGTCGTTGAGAGTATCGCGTCGGGACACAATAATATTTTTGAGCGAGCTGACCAATCTCCCCAGTTCGTCGACGCTTACGCAATTCTTCGACGGGAAAATAGGAACCGAGATCGTTGGTATGTGTCGCATCACGATCCCAGGCTAGGCCATCAGTAAACAACTTTTGGGGGGGATGTTTTAAGTCACCTATATGAAGCCCCCTTTGGTCCCTTGCTGTTTTTGGAGTTGGCATGCTTGTGGTGACTATGGTTGTGGTACTTTGCGCAAGTGGCTTGCTTAGGGGTGAGAACGGAATATCATCGAAATGAGCCCATTCATAAGGGGTGTCGTATCCGTGTGCGGCATAGTAATTGCGCGATCGTTCCATATAGCGAATTGTGGTCTCG
>DPMX01000338.1:0-461 GCA_003540955.1 Gammaproteobacteria bacterium | reverse complement strand
CAGACATTATCGCTCCGTTAACAATTAAAATAGTTCCAAGTCAGGGGGTCTAAAATAATGCCCCAATTGTACCGATCTATCGACTCCGTTGTCCCCGGAAGGACAATTCTATTGTCCTGACCTCGGTTTTGCTCGAATTTGGCGGATCCAAACGTTAGAATCATGACCCAAGATGTTGCGACGAAGTCATTCTTGGTCGCTTTGGAGGTGCGATGTATCGCGCTTGGTAACGGTTGATTCCCTTGGGAGGATTCTTCGTATGCATTCCAGTAGTACGCGTATTTTGAGCTCACATATCGGTAGCCTCCCGCGGCCTCAGCATATACTCCAACGCATCTACGCGCACCAAGCTGATAATGTGCCTTTTGATGAGCGGTACTGGGAAATGGTCTCCGTGGCCGTTGATGATGTAGTTGAAAGACAGAAGGCTATCGCGATCGACATCGTTAGCGATGGTGAGT
>DPMX01000240.1 GCA_003540955.1 Gammaproteobacteria bacterium | reverse complement strand
AAGCGAGAACAGACCTAACAAAGTAACTAGGAGTGGTACGTACAATTTCATATTAGCTCTCCGCCTTAAATAGTCTTAGCTTTAATAACTCGTTAGCAATGAATGCTGTTGCGCGAGGATACCAGATCTTGCAATTTACTTCGCAAAATTCTAACAAAACAGCGATGCATTATGCCGTTGCTATCGAAGTTTCGCCATATACGGACCCAATATTCGAGACCGCAGAGGCCAGCATGATCTATAGTCACTCTAAAAATGCCTTAAATATAGCGTCATTTATTATAAAAAACTGAAAACTAAAAAGGACCTTAAAATGTCTGAGACTTTACCCCTCGGTTTGGACGAACTGCTCACCACTACAAGATCGGTTCGCCGTCGACTTGATTTTTCAAAGCCAATCGCTCGAGAAGTAATTGAGCAATGCGTCGAGATCGCGATGCAGGCACCAACACCGTCAAATTTACAAAACTGGCATTTCGTTATCGTGCGCGACCCCGTAAAACGAATGGCGCTGGCAGATCTATACAGGAAGGGCCGCGAAATCTATGTGACCTTACCGTCAGCTACGGCAAACGTCGATTTTGGTGACCCGGCACGTAATGCCATTCAGCAACGTATTGAAAAATCGGCCCAGTACCTAAACAAAAATTTTCAGGAGGCGCCCGTGCTTGTCGTACCTTGCATTGAAGGGCGCACAGACTTACCGGCGGACGCGGAAGTTCCGGGTTGGGGCCACGTACCGTCAGTGCTTTTACAAAGCGCGCAATGGGGATCGATCGCTCCCGCGACCTGGAGCTTCATGCTCGCAGCTAGAGCCCGTGGTCTAGGTACGTGTTGGACCTCGTTGCATTTGTATTTCGAAGAGGAAGCCGCTGACATACTCGGAATACCATACCCGGATGTAATGCAAGCCTGCTTATTACCGTTGGCCTACACGAAAGGAACGAATTTTAGATCTGGAAAGCGTGATCCTTTAGATTCTATCGTGCATTGGGACGACTGGTAAGACCATACATCGTCATCCGGGGACCAACGCGCCAGAGAATAGCCGTCCTTTGATCTGCAGAGAAATTCCGCGAATTTCTCAACGTTATGAAGCGCAAAGCCCGATCGAAATCGATCGGGCTTTGCCCAGTTAGAGTCGCAGTACGCAGGAACTAACTCCTTGGTTCCGCGTTATATCCGTACTACTCGTATTTAGCGTCCTTGGGTCAATCGGTTAATGTCAAGCACACGCTTTGCATGATTTACCGTCATCATCGGATAACCACTACCTTCTCTGCTCGGAATCAAAGTCGACCGACCATTTTGGAGATTAAACACATCGATACCTTGAAAGCTATTGACGCGCATACCTTCTGGCGTCGGTTGCTTCGCACCAATGAATGGATTGGTTTCCTCGGCCTTCAGTCCATCGTTGTACCAAGGATCTTCTGTCCAAGTGCTAGGTATGCGCCAAACCTTCCACAGTTTCCCGGCGCGATCGTATGATTCTGAGTACCAAGGGATATTATTATCCGCATCGAAGACCACTATCTTTATCGAATAAGGGTGACCTGTCCAGTTCGGCTTACCCATGACAACATCAACTTCACGCAAGGCCCAGTCGTCGATTGCGGTGATGCCATTCGGTCCACCGAAGTACGGCCATGCGTAGCGCGAGCGTGCGATCGCCAGAATTTTTGTTCTGCCGACGTATTCCCATTCCCACTCGAGTACTCGCCCGTTAAATCCATAAAAGTCCTCAAGCGTATCCTCGGTACCGAGTAGGCTATCGGATTTGACTTCAGCGGAGATACGACGCACGCGTCGCAGCGACGGAATATACGCCCAAGCATCATCAGCCTTGTAGATATCACGATACCGCATTACGATAAACGCGGTGCCGGCAATGTCGAACGGGTGCCAGAAATCAGAGAACTCACGCCACTCGACATCGTCGCACCACTTGTGAGCCATGGCATAACCTGTGCTGGGGTGGTCAGCCATCGTCAGGTTCATGCAGTTCATCCGTTGATAGCGCAGATGAAGTACCCGTGAGAACTTACCGCCTCCTCCGTAATACTTGGCTGTCTCAGGATTTTTCATGATTTCGTGGTTATCGTGACTGCCACCACGTTCTGTCCAAATCCAGTCGTTCTTATGTAGATACAATCCGTAGCCATGGTATCGGAAGTTATAATTCCACATGGCCTTGAACCCGCTTGCTCGGTCACCTTCTATAAACGTCGACCGATCAAACGGTGTCCCAGCTTTGTAATTTTCAATTGCGCCGTTAGCGTCGATCGTAGGCTGACCCATAAACTTCTCGGTCGCGTCTTTGAAATGTTGAGGTGGAGATAAATCGCCGGCGTCTTTTATCGTCAGCGGCTCCCCATACATATCAGCCATCTGTAGACCAGGCGGCACAAAAGGATCAGTTAAGTGCCGATCCTTTGCTTCGATAACATCTCCGTCAACAAACTGCGGTTCTGCGCTTTGACTCTCCTTAAACCATTCAAGGAAATCTTCGTAGACAAACGATGCACCGTCTTCGTAATTATAGGCCTTCGCGGCCATCAAATGGCTCGGGGCTACAAGTACAACTAGCGCCAACGTTATAAGTGAATGAATCCGGTACATTTACAACTCCTCATTTTTGTTTATCCGGCTTGCAAAAAAACAGCTGCTTCCATAGCCACCAGCATAATTAATTTTTGCGCCGTAATTTGGGTACCAAATATTGATGCGATTAATAATCTGACCCTTATCTTATACCCTCAATGGCTATTGTCGCCCCTTTTGTCATGGGGCTCTCATTTTCAACATCGTCTCGACCTCTTTACAGACCTTATCCCTGCTAGAGAAGCTCGACAGTTGAACATTTTCGTCCATACGAAAGTGTATTTTTTGTTCCACCATGGGCTTTTGCCTGAGCAAGTGTAACGCACTGTCGAAATTTTGATTTGTATTTTTACGCCATATAAGAGAATAAAAACGCCACAAAGTCTCTTCTTTTGTGAAGGTTTTGTGATAAGTCATGTAGTGGGGATTAGTCTCAGTGGGAACCCAATAATAAACGACTCCTTAATGAACCAATTGCACATTAAAATCCTTAGTCTAGCGCGAGAGGTATCTTTGATAAAATTAGATTTCCGAGTGTATCAACACGAACCGACCAGCCGCTGGGTAGCACCGTTGTAGACTCGAATTGTTCGATAATCGCCGGGCCAACTGTTTGGAACGTCGAGTCCAGCGCAGCGCGGTCGTATATCGGCGTTGGCTGCAATACTTTAGTACCGAGATACCCGACTTCGC
>DPMX01000074.1:9633-15090 GCA_003540955.1 Gammaproteobacteria bacterium | reverse complement strand
TTGCCTAGTTTTTGGGCCGCTCTGGCACGTTCGGCAGTCCATTGGGATGCCTGAGACAGCATTAATAATTTAGCGATCTCTTGCCGAGAAACTGGATCATTAATGTGTCCAGTTTTGCGAGCTTGGGGCAATATTAGATCGACCCGGCCAGCACGCTGTGGGTACCATTTATATGGTTCCATCGCTGTTGAAATTTCAGCACGTTCTTCGTCATAGATGTGTCCAGAACGTTTTGAGGCTTGCTCCCACCGACGTAGTGCATCTGCACCGCGTCGTTCGTGGGCGAGGGTTGTCATCGCGATTTTCCAACCGTCACCGACGTCACCAATCAAATGGTCTGCAGAGACAGTGGCGTCCGTAAAAAACACTTGATTGAAAGACTTGTGACCATTCATCTGTCGCAAAGGCTGGATATCTATCCCGGGTTGGGTCATATCAACGACAAAATATGAAAGCCCTTGATGTTTCGGCAAATCCCAATCTGTTCGCGCTAACAGGAGAGCCCAGTCTGCGTGATGTGCATTTGTTGTCCACACTTTCTGCCCGTTAATGATCCACTTTTCGCCGTCAAAATCTGCTCGTGTGGTCGCAGCCGCGAGATCAGATCCACTACCTGGTTCGCTAAATAGTTGGCACCAAGTATCCTCGCCAGTGAGTATACGGCGGAGAAATCGCGATTTTTGCATATCGCTTCCATGTTCTAGCAGTGTCGCGGCGGCTAGCATACGAATTCCTGTTCGGGCGACGCCAACTGCACCGATACGGTCAAACTCTTCGTCAATTACTGCTATAAGATTATTTGATAAATTCTGCCCGAACCATGTCACGGGCCAATGCGGCACACCCCAACCGGAATCGATCAGCTTGTTTCTCCATTCGATTAAGCCACATTCAGTGCTCCAGTGCGATTTAAGCCAAGTGCTGACGGAGCGTCGAATTTCGACTTCCTTCGGAGTTTGTTCGACCACCGTCATACATGTTCCTCGATATGCTGAATGTAGCGTTCTCTGTGCTGCGTCGGTGATCCGAGAAGTACCTCGGAACTTTTTGCCCGTTTGAACCAAAAATGGGTATCGTTATCCCACGTAAATCCAATACCGCCGTGGATCTGGATACAATCAGCGGCGATTCGCACATAGGCATCGGAGGCTATCGCTTTGGCTATCGCGGCCACTTCAGAGAGTCTTGGATCATTTTTGGACACAGCGGTTGCGGCGTAGTATGCGGCCGATTTTGCATGCTCTAAATCGAGCAACATATCGGCGCACTTATGTTTAATTGCTTGAAATGATCCAATCAATCGCCCGAATTGCACCCGTAGTTTTGCGTAATCGACTGCCGACTCGAGTAATATTTGGCATCCCCCGACCATTTCATTTGCGAGGGCAATAGCGGCTTGATGTATGGTTTGACTTAAGGCCGAGTCGCCCCTACCGAATGTACCAATGTGTGTTGCCAAAACATCGGAGAACTGAAGTTCTGCCTGCTTACGGGTCGGATCAATTACGTTCAAGGCGGTTCGGGTTAGGCCCGAGCTTTCTCCTCGGACGAGATATAAAGCTAAACTTCCGCCACTCTCAGGGTTTGGGTGTCTTCCGACGACGATCAGGGTATCCGCAATGGATCCGTCGGTGACGAAATACTTCGTGCCATTCAGTCGGTAGAACTCATGGTCAGGGGTCGCGGTAAGTTGTATGTCCGACTCGTCCCACCTACCACTCCTTTCGGCAACGGCTAACGTCGCGATCCGTTGACCCTTAGCAATTTCCGGCAACAGTTCTTGTTTGTATTTTTCCGATGCGCTATTGAGAATTGCCGTTGTCGCTAAGACCGAGGAGGAGAAAAACGGCCCATAGAACAAAGCGCGGCCCATTTCTTCTAGTACAATGCAGAGTTCAGTATAGCTGAAGCCAAGACCGCCATAACGCTCGGGAATATGGATGCCCGCTAATCCCAGGTCCTCACAGGCTTCACGCCAGACCTCTATATCGTAGTCACATCCCTCCGCTATCAAGCGCCGAGTCTTGCTGACTGGTGCCTTGTCTCGCAAAAACCGTTTAACCGAATCGCGAAACTGCAATTGTTCTTCGGTAAAACTAAAATACATGAAATATTCTCATGAGGTCATTTGTATTAATCGTTTTGCATTAATTTTGTCGATCAGGCCAATAATAGCGAATCTTAGTTTGCGTTTCTTCTCGAAAAGAATCCAATAGTGCGCCACAATCTTTTCCAAACTGCTTTCAACAACAAATAAAGTCTTGCGGAACAGGTTTTAGGCTGGCTCTATATCGAAGGTCAGATATATTTTTTTCGCGTATGTTTGAATCAACGTGATTAGGTTATGTTATATGGTGGGATATTAGATCTCTGTCCTGCTGTTAACAAAAGCAGATTATTATATACAGGATATGCATTTTTAAGTTGAAGAAACGCATTCAAAAGCGTGCCTCCTTGGTGTTAGTTTAATGGATTGGATTTTTAAAAAAAAACGGACGACCCTTAGTATCGCGGCAGTATCTCTAGTATTAATGCTGGCATCGATTATGGTTCGCGCATTTTACACCGACGGAAATTTTCATCCTTCGATCGGTTGGGATATTTTATTTTTAAGTATTTCCACTTGCTGCTTCGGAGCATTTTCCCTGTGGGTATTTACGAAGGGGTTTGGACCTAACTCATTAGGTGAGAAACCCACAATTCGAGTTTTGGCTAGGCTCTATTTTTTCGTATCGTCTTTGGTCGCCATTACTACCTTCGTGTGCCTTATAGTTACCGTTGAAGGTGCGGTTACATGGTAGTTGACTCAAAGTAGTAATGATTAGGGCTCTGACTGAATCTATTCGTTTTATTGATCATCAAGCGATCGTTGAGGTCTTACAAATAGAAGATCTTATTCCAGTGATGCGCCGAGTGATGATAGATTTCTCCCTGGGTAGGATTGAACAGCCGGTACGTCGTATGGTCGAAGTAGGATCGCACGGAGGTTATTTCGGCAGCATGCCTGCGTCTAGCGGAGAGGCCTTAGGTGCGAAGATGCTGACGTTTTATCCCGGCAATGATCAAAGGAATCTTCCAACTCATATGGCATTGATTGTTTTGTTTCGTCCAGAAACAGGAGAGCCGATGGTGGTGATGGACGGACACTATATAACACAAATGCGTACGGCAGCCGTGACGGCGGTGTTTGTCGACGCCGTGGCTGCCAAAGGTGCCAAAAGTCTCGCGATTCTCGGAGCGGGCGCACAAGGTAGATGTCATCTGCAGGCTTTGTCGCGTGTGCGGGATTTTAATGACATTCGGATCTGGAATCGCACGCACGACCGAGCAGTGGCTTTGGCTGAATCATGGGGTGGGGAAGCTATGACCCGCGAGGAAGCGATTCGAGGTGCAGATGTTGTGGTCGTCGCGACTTCGTCTAAGGAACCAGTATTGGACGGGCAATGGTTAAGGCCCGGAGCGAAGCTCGCTACGGTGGGTTGGTCTGGCGCTAACGGTAGTGAAGTCGATGCCACGACGATGTCGCATATAGTTCTCGTAGATTCACGCGAGGGTACCCAGGCGGACTCGGGGAACGTCAGATGCCATAACGCAAAAATACATTCAGAGCTCGGCCATGTACTTGCAGGCTCTGTGATTATCGATCCGGATGCAACCGTTATATTCGATTCGATCGGAATGGCGTGTCAGGATCTTGCAGCGGCGTGCTTGGTTTTAGATAAGTTAGAAGATCAATAATTGGTCGGCATTGACCTACTCGTAGATGGAAATCGGGTAATAAGGATGGGGAGTCGTCCTTCAGTTCCGTGAAGCTACTCGAACAGGCATTGTCTTTACTCCAACAAGACGATTGTTCGGCATCCATTCGACGGTTCCAGCAGGTTTAAAATTAAGCTCGCTGAGCAATATCTCGTCGAACACTATATTAAGCTCTAGTCTTGCGAGTGCGGCACCGAGACAGAAATGCACACCTGCCCCGAAACCGAGATGCCTGTTTGGCGAACGCGCTATGTTGAATTCGAAAGGGCTCTCAAAAACGCGTTCATCTCGATTAGCTGACATTTCCCAAACAGTGACTTTATCTCCCGGACGGATCGTTTTGTCTCTAAAATCTACTGCACGCGTAGCGGTGCGCCGTTTATAGACCGAAGGAGTTGTCCATCGAACGATCTCTTCTACCGCAGGTTTGATTAACTCCCGTTCATACCGCAGGCGCCGCCATTGTTCCGGGTGTTCGAGGAAGGCGAGCATCCCGCCGCTGATCGATCTTGTTGTAGTCTCAGCTCCTGCTGGAAATAGTAACGCAAAAAATGATCTGAGCTCAAAGTCAGATAAGGTCGACCCGTCGGTTTCAAACTTCGCATGAACGATCTTAGAGAAAATATCGTCTCCCGGTTGGGCACGTTTTTTTTCAATCAACGCTTGGGCATAACGACGTACCTTCCCCAGATACTCGGCGGCGATTACAGAACCCGAATTTACCTCGACCCCCTTATCAATCAATTCACACAGATGAATTCGATCGTCTTCTGGCACCCCGAGTACAATACAAATGGCCTGCGTCGGTATCTCTCGCGCTATTCGCCGCGCGAAATCGAACTTTTCGCCAACCTTGATTGAGTTCAGTAATCGTTTGGTGCGGGTTCGAAGCTCATCTTCAAGCGAGCCGATAGTTTTAACAGTAAATCCTTTGTTTGCGAGTTCTCGCAATCGTCGGTGGAGTGGGTCATCGGTCTGATTTAAAACTTTACCAGCACTAGCCTCGTCTTTTATCGCAGTACCTCCACCGGTGCGATTTCCAGCTTTATCAGATGAAAAGGTCTTCGCGTCCATCATGATCGAATTGATATCATCGTAAAGGCTCATAACCCAGAAGCCTTCGCCGTCAGGGGTAATATTGGTGGGTTCGTGCCAGTACACCGGATGGTTCTCGCGCAACCAAGTGAAAAACTCATGCGGGAAGCCATTTGCAAAGGTTTGGTTATCCGATAGGTCAATCAGGTGCTTATTCATGGGTGTTCTGGGAGAGGGAATTGCTATTGCGGGTGCAGGTTTCGGAATTTTTCGCGTTGCTAATGATGAATGTAAGTTTTCTGTTGTACATCTCATGATCTAGCTTAGTGAATGACATGAGAACTTTTTTAAAGCGGAACGAGAAAAATAAAAAGTGAGTCAGGCCATGATCGATTTAGTCGAGGTGTAGATTGATCCGCCGGTTGTGTTTACCTTTCTTTTCAACTTTACCGATACGAACACCCCCGATTTCGCCGGTGCGGGCCACATGTGTACCGCCACAGGGTTGGAGATCGACACCACTAACCTCTATCAAGCGCACCTGTCCACTATCCATCGGTGGGGCGACAGACATGGTGCGTACCAGTTCCATGGAATCATTCATTTCGCCATCGCTGATCCAGCGGAACGTAACCTCGTGATCTTCAATAATAAGTTTTTGAA
>DPMX01000074.1:0-9328 GCA_003540955.1 Gammaproteobacteria bacterium | reverse complement strand
TCTTCAATAATAAGTTTTTGAAGTGCCTTCTCGACCGACGTTTTATCTATTGTTTCGGCCATATCAAAATCGAGCCTACCCTTATGTTGGCTGATCGAACCGCCAGTTACCGGAAATGGGATCAGGGAACAAAGAAGGTGTAAGCAGGTATGTGTGCGCATGTTTCTATAGCGGTGGTCCCAATCAATCGCCGCACACACGGTGGCGCCGATTTCTGGCAATGTTGTGTTCCCGGCGCATAGGTGTACAACCGATCCGCCGGGTCCACGCCGTGTATCAACGATCGTGATTCCTTCGCCATTGCTAAATCGTAGGACGCCTCTATCGCCTGGTTGGCCTCCGCCCTCTGGGTAAAACACGGTTTGGTTCAGTACAATGCCTTCTTCCACTATCGATTCGACAGTCGCGTCGGCTGCTTTTAAGTAAGCGTCTGTGCGGAATAACTCTTGGGTCACGACTGCGGTTACTTTGTCTCGATCAATAGTTCCCGATAGCTGTTTAGACCTGTATTGCGTGCCGAATGGGTTACTGGAACCCTTCGTGATGGATTGTTGATTACTACTAGTTCGTCTCCCTCTCTACGGATCGGGACGACATCCCCACTTTTTAGATCTAGGGATCCAAGATCATTGCCGTTCGCATCAAATACTTCGAGTGGAGCGCCATCGATGACATAAAAAATATAGTCCAGCTCGTGGGTATGCAGCGGTGTTTGTTCTCCCGGTTCCAGGTTAAATTCCCAAACCTTGATTTTATCGTCTTCGAAGACGATTTTTGATCCGACTCCTGCCATTACACTGTCCCCCGATTAACCTTTAGAACTATGAAAAGAGGTATAGGCACGCGATCGACTAGGCGATCATTACGACCACTTTACCCATTGCGCGTCGCTCCGCCAAGTCGCGTATGGCAAGGCCGGCGTCTGTTAAGGTAAAGCGCGCAGAAACGTAAGGTTTGATTTTACCCGCATTATATAATCCGATGAGCTCTCGACTATTTTGTTGACTTTCAGCCGGGTCGCGTTCAGTAAATGAACCCCAAAAGACCCCGACTATCTGGCAGCCTTTCAATAGTGCGAGATTAAGCGGAATATTGGGGATCCCAGCCGGAAAGCCGACCACTAGAAAGCGACCTTCCCATGCGATTGCTCGCAGGGCGGCCTCGGCATAACCGCCGCCAACCGCGTCGTAGATGACGTTCGCACCAGCACTACCAGTTGCTTTCTTGAACTCGGCGGCGAGTTTTTTTGCCGAGGCCTTATCAATCGGCCCTACGGGATAGACGATCCCAGAGTTCGCGCCGTGCTCAATCGCGAGGTCCGCTTTTGCCTGCGTTGATGCGGCGGCAACGACGTTCGCTCCCATTGCGACGCCGAGTTCAACAGCCGCTAGACCAACGCCCCCGGCCGCGCCTAAGACGAGCAGTGTCTGGCCACTTTGCAGTGCGCCGCGTTGTTTTAAGGCATAGTAAGAGGTGCCGTAGGTAAATATAAACGCAGCGGCTTCATCAAATGGCATCCCGGCCGGCATAGGTAAGCATTTCGTTGCTTTAGTTACAACCTTTTCCGCCATGCCACCCCAGCCTACTAGGGCGATGACATTGTCGCCCACCCTCAAGTCTTGGACATCACTTCCTATAGCGTCGATTTCGCCGGCCACCTCACCTCCGGGGGAGAATGGGCGATCAGGTTTGAACTGGTATTTGTCTTGTATGATGAGTGTATCAGGGTAGTTGACGCCGCAGGCATGAACCCGCACGCGGACCTCGTCTGAGGCCGGTTCGGGCGCCGTGATATCACCTAAGATCAGTGTTTCTGGTCCGCCAGCAGATTGGCTGAGGATCGCCTTCATCGGACGTCTCCTATTTTGTTGCATCGAATGCTTGTAAAAAACCTCTGTGCGAAGTGTAACCCGAAGGCAGTTTGGTCGCTCAGATTTGAAAAGGAAGTTGGGGGTTTATTGTCAAATTGCGATCCACCTAATCAACCATGGCCTTCGGTGCGATTTAGCACCTAAAATAGGGAAGCCGTCATGGAGTCTAATAGGAGGTTGATCCAATGTTCCGCCAAGTGATCCGTTTGTTGTGTTGCAGCGTGGTCGTTGTGACCTTTTGCGAAATTGCGTTATCCGACGACGACACTAATATCGGCCGCGATGCGTTCGAGTCGGCTTGCAGTGGTTGCCATAGTCACAAACTGGTGGTGCCGCGCGCGATGTCGCGGACGCAGATGGCGGAGTTGCCGCCAGAGAAAATCTTCAAGGCGCAAAAAGAGGGTCTGATGTTGATCCAAGCAGCTGGTTTGAACGAGATCGAAAAACGCGCCCTTGCGATATACGTTTCAAAGATACCATGGGGTACCGTTCGCGAGAAAAAAGCGGCGGAGAAACTGTCACAATGCGACACGTCGCCGCCGCTTGCGGCGGATGCACTTGAAAAACCGCACTGGTCAGGATGGGGCCTAGATCTGGACAATACCCACTTTCAGCCTGCTGACCGAGCGCGGTTGGATATTGATGACCTCGAGAACCTAGAACTAAAATGGGCATTCGGCTACCCCGGTGCGACCACGGTTACCACCCAACCCGCGGTCGCAGGTGGGCGTATCTATCTAGGTGGCCCGAATGGCGGTATCTATGCCCTAGACTCTAAAACGGGTTGTGCGCATTGGAAGTTTGAGACCGGTGGTGCGGTGCGTGGGGCCATTTTGATCACGCAGTTTGAAGACGGCCGTTTTGTCTTATTCGCGGGCGATCGGGAAGCAATGTTCTACGCGATCGATGCAAATACAGGAGAAATGTTGTGGAAGGATAAGGCTGACGATCATAAATGGGCGCTCATCACGGCATCGCCGGCGCTATATGGTGGTATTGTTTATGTCGGTTTATCTTCCTTCGAGGAACTTGCGGGTGGTTCTGATGTTTATGAGTGTTGCACGTTTCGGGGCAACGTCGTGGCTTACGTGGCCGCCACGGGGAAACGACTGTGGAAAAGTTCGACTATCGTCGAGCCGTTAGAGAAGACTCGGCAGTTGGCGAATGGAACGCAGCTGTGGGGGCCGTCTGGGGCGGCTGTGTGGTCGCAACCGACAATCGATCCAAAGGCAGGTGTACTCTACGTCACGACGGGCGACAGCTATTCGGCGCCAGCTGCCGCGACCAGCGATTCTGTACTCGCGATGGATTTAAAAACCGGGAAGATCAAGTGGCATGTGCAAACGTATGCGGGTGATGCGTTTACTACCGCGTGCGCCCTTCCGGATGCTGATCCGGCGCAAAAGGAAGGTTGTGGCCCGGACGTCGATTATGGCTCCTCTGCAATCTTACGAACGTTGCCGGATGGACGCCGGATACTTTTGGCGGGGCAGAAGTCTGGTGTGATGCACGCACTTGATCCTGACAAACGTGGGGAGATTATCTGGCAAAAGCAACTGTCGCCTGGCGGCGTATTGGGTGGTATCGAGTGGGGTTTTGCTGCTGATGACAAATACGTTTATGTTCCGATTTCCGACGTGTGGGAAAGTAGCAGCGCTCCGGGCCAAGCGGGCGGAGTATATGCACTAAATTTCGCTGACGGTAGAGAGATTTGGAACACTCCTGCTGCGAAACCAGATTGTCTCGAGCGCGCTGGATGTAATGCTGGGCAGCCTGCTGCCGCGACGTTAATCCCTGGGGTGTTGTTCTCAGGCTCGATGGATGGACATATGCGTGCCTACGATCCAGGGACGGGGAAAGTGATCTGGGACGTCGACACAAAGCGTGATTACACTACCGTGAATGGAGTTCCGGGTACTGGCGGCGCTATAAAAGGAGCAGGGGTGACAGTGGTCGATGGTTGGTTGTATTTTGGCTCGGGCTACGGTTTGTGGGGGTTGCCAGGGAACGTGTTTTTGGCCTATGGACCGAAGTAAGGCGTTGCTCGAGGTAAGCGGAGTATCGAGTCCAAAATACTATTATTGCTTTATTTGAAGATGGTTTGATTTTGGTCGCAGGCTTTGTCAAGGGTGCGTTTTTGCGATGTTCCTGCTTTCGATCTAGTCGAGTGGATCGCGGCTTTCGCGAGATCGATGTCGGGCTTGGGAACCGCGCGGGCATGGGAACCGGA
The DNA here is from genome assembly GCA_003540955.1 of Gammaproteobacteria bacterium. Lineage (GTDB taxonomy): Bacteria > Pseudomonadota > Gammaproteobacteria > UBA11873. The sequence continues at coordinate 5,227 of DPMX01000074.1, read as the reverse complement.
TAGGGATTACAGATGTATTCCTTGTATCGGGGCGCTTGAATTGGCTAGAGCTACTGGTTTTCACTGCGAGATCCAGGGGACGCTGGCCCACTACAGTACATGAAGAGATAAGAACCATGACAAGACAAGTATGTGCCATCGTTGGCGGGGGTGAGGGCCTTGGGAAATCGCTCGCCCGGCATTTCGCTGTTAACGGTTTCGACATTGCGCTAATGTCTCGTTCCGAGCTGGGTAGTGCAGCAGCGCTTGCGGTTGTAAGGGACGGTGCGCCGGAAGCTGCGGTTCAATATTTTCAAGCCGACGCGATGAGTCCAGAAACTGTTGAGCAAGGTTTGACCAAAGTAGCGGTTGATATGGGCGAGATCGATGTGTTGATATACAACGTCCGCGGCGACATGCTTGCTAAGTCGCCGCTGGATATGAGTTTCAGAGAATTGCGGGATATTTTTGAAATAGAAGTTGTAGGGGCCCATGCGGCGGCGCGCGCAGTAATGCCGGCAATGATCGAGCGTGGCCAAGGTACCGTCATCTACTCAAGCGCGACGGCCGCGATGCGTGGATCAGGGAGCTATCCGCTTTATGCGATCGGTAAGTTTGGTCTGCGGGCACTTTCACAAAGTTTGGCGAAAGCCTACGCACGCCACGGTGTCCACGTCGTACATGTGCGTTTGGATTGTGAGCTAGACGTCCCTATCGTGCGCGAACACTTCGGTGACAAATTAAAAACCGAAGACATGGCGAACCCCGATGATGTTGCCGAAACCTATTTGTGGGCGCACAAACAACCGAAATCCGCGTGGAGCAATGAGATTGAGATTCGCCCGTATACTGAGAATTGGACGTTTTAGTAGACCCGGTTGATAAACCAGTTTACTGCGGTAGCATTGCAGCGAAGTCGGATACTTTAAATTCTCCGCAGACACCTCCTTTTTCGTCAAAAAATTCCACCAGCTTGTCTTGGTCACCGCGATAGCTACCGAAGATAACCGTCTCTTCAAGAAATTCCTCCACGTGCTTGTCGTTGTATGGTTGATAACAAAAATCGCCGGGACCGAATTCGACCCCCGTTGTAACGTTTCTTACTCGACCTTCAAGAACGAGAATTGATGTCTCGCAAGTGTGTCGGTGCATCCCGGAATTGTAGCCGGGCGCAATCTTGAACATAAATTCGACCGAATGGCGTGGGACATCGACCGTTAGCACTTTCGCACCAATTTCATCTGAACACGCAACCCATGGTTGGTCGCTCGCCATTACTGAAGTAACTTTAACGTTTATGGCTTCTTTTTTTGCAGCACTCATTGGTGGCTATTCTCCGTCTTGCTATTGTCTAAATTGCTAGGGCTAGGTGGCTCGCATGGCAGCGGAATTAGTCACTCGTAGCGATACCGAATTTTGTGGCTATTAGAGCCCAGATTTGGATTCAGATAAAGCTTGAGTTTGGCGTTTAACCAGGTGAATCAATGTCGCAGTGGCAAAAACCCCGACAGCCATTATAGATGAGAGCAAGAGAAAGTAATGTTGATGACCTACTAGACCAGGAGCATTGTCTAACAGGCGCCCACCGACGGCGGCGAAAAAGACATCTGGAGTAAATCCGATGAGTGAAATAAGACCGACCGCGGTTCCGGTCACGCGCGATGGCACTTGAGTTTCCTGCAGCAAGGCAAAATACACCCCGCGAAAACCATAGACGCCTGCGAAGGTAAGAAAAATATTTGCGAACAAGATTTTAGTGCCCTTCGATTCCGGTGATTCCAATCCCAGGAAGCCATAGCTCGCAATTAGGATCAGAAAAAGAAAGGCTATGAGCGTGCTGGCTCTATATCGGTCTGCGGCAAAGCCAGCAGCGATGGCGGCGATTGGGCGGAGATAGGCGCTCGCCGCAGTAAATGCTGCGGCGTCGACTTCGCTCATACCTAGTACGTCAACGGCGTAAAGTGCATAGTTATCCAGACCTTTATAACCACAGTAGGCGCAGACCACAATTAGTGCCTGTGCCCAAACAATAGGTTGCCTGAGTACCGCAACGACATTGGTCGACGGATCTGATTTGCCGACGCTCTGAGAGTTGGGAATAAAAAACCAAGCGATAATTCCTGCGATAAAAGTTGTTGCGGTATAGAAATAGATCACTGTCACAAGCGCATTAATTTGATTTTCATGGTTGCCGACCGTTGATTCGACGCCTAAGGCCGCGCTGAAAAGAACGACAGCGATGCTAGCAAGTCCAGCTGCGAGTAGACCGCGACCCCCGTCAAGAATCCCAAACGCGCGTCCTTGAGACAAGCTGCCACCCCATTCGCGGGTAGTGCGGATCAATGCGGCCCAGAGCAATAGGATAGAGGTGACTCCCCAATAGGCGAACAGTACCGACATGCCGAGAATGCCAGGGATGCTTGCCATGTATAGGCCACCTGCTGCGGTTGCAATCAATGAGAAGGTAAGCAGCTTACGAGCCGAGAATCTATCTGCGAGCATCCCGCCTGGAAAATAGGCCAACATCGCGGTAACGCCGTAAACAGCAAAAACATCTCCTAGGTCGGCATTCGAAAAGTTGAAAACTTCTAAGAATGAAGGTCTGAAAAACCGCGCGACATGGAACGGCAGGCTAAAGATCGCCTCTCCAACTAGGACGAGGGAGAAAATTAGCAAATATCGTTGGTGCATGACGCTAGTTGTGGACGCTAATTCAGATAGACGCTCTTATTACTTCAATTGTCCGCGTATTTCGCTGGACGGTCCTGTTTAAATGCAGCGATACCCTCTTCGAAAAATCCGGCGCTTGCACACAAAATTTGACCCCGGTCTTCTAAGGCAACGGCGGCCTCCAGACTACCGGCATCTGTTGCGAGCCGCAGGCCCTCTTTAGTAAAACGGAGACCCAGTGGCGATGTTTTTAGCATGTCGTTTGCCATCGCGCGCCCACTCGCCTCTAGATCCGTGAGTTCAACTGCTTCCGAAACAAGGCCAAGCCGAAGGGCCCGATCGGCGTCAATGAAACGCCCGGTCATCATTAATTCTGCGGCGATCGATTGCCCTACCGCGCGTGGGAGGAAATAACTGATGCCGACGTCACAACCGGTTAGGCCGATTTTAACCATTGCTACATTTATTTTTACATCGAATGAGACGATTCTGACATCCGACGCGAGGGCAAATGCCAACCCGCCACCGGTGGTCGCACCGTGGGCTAGGCACACGATTGGTTGTGGCGAGCGATGCATTCGCATTATAACTTCGCTTATCTGACGCTGAAATCGCATGCCTCGAACTGGGCCGGCGACGACACCGCCTACTTCCGTTATGTCATAGCCGGCACAGAAGGCACGGCCGGCACCGCGTAAGACGACGACGCGTACCGAATGGTCGAATTGCAGTTTACCGAAGTAATCCTGCAGTTCGTCGCACATTTGGGGGTTGATAGCGTTTAAACGATCGGACCGGTTGAGGGTAACCCAATCGATGGCGCCTTCTTTGCCGATCTCTATAGTCTTATAGGACATCTTGTTCTCCATTATTTTTTTTACAAAAGGTTAAATTTTAAAGGGAATACTAAGATGATGAGTGTCTCTCTCGAGTAGTTCAACCGTAGGTTGTGAGTGATTGCGATCGGGGGACGCGTCTGACTAGTTGTGGAAACGTTCGAACGTCACTTTTCGGGGCGCTATTATTAGTCAGTTCTACTGCAACTTTGTTTTTGTGTCGGATTGGTGAGGATTTTGTCTAGTTTGGGTTGATTTTCTACTTCGGGATTTCGAAGATTTGACGCATATTATCAGCGGATCCTGCAGACGAACAAAGTCGATTGAAACTATAAAGCTGATTCAACCATGCTTTAGATCGTGACCTCCATGATCGCTTCTATTTCTACCGCTACCCCCAGCGGCATCGTTGTGGCACCGACTGCCACTCGTGCATGTGCGCCGCGCTCACCAAATATTTCCAAGAATAATTCGGAGGCACCGTTCACCACGGTGGCGACCTCTGTTATCTCTGGTGTGCAATTGACGAAGCCGGAGACCTTCGCGATCTGTTTTATCCGATCGAGATCGCCGCCGAGCGCACGACGCGCTTGTGCCAATACATTCAACGCGCTTAAGCGTGCCGCCTCACGACCTTGTTCAATCGAGAATTCGACGCCAACTTTACCGATGTAGCGGATGTCTCCTTCCCACTGTGGAAGCATACCGGAGACATATAATATGTTCCCAATGATCGCTGAGCCTTTAATCTTTGCGATCTTAGGCTTTCGCGCCTGCGGGATAACGATTTTTAGTTCGTCTAAGCGTTGGTCGATTTGGCCTGCCATGTATTATTTTCCCTGTGAGGTTTGTGAATTGTAGAGCGACGGTAATCGTTAGGGACGGAGTGGTCAAACTGTAGTAGGGTCGTTGGTCTACACTATGCTGTTACGTAAACGATGGATGACATGATGCTCGCTGACGATAATCTAAATTTCGACGACGTCGTCGTGGGAGAATCGCATACTTTTGGCCCCTATCGCGTGCCGGAACAGGAGTTGATAGAGTTCAATCGTAGATGGGATCCATTGCCGATGCACCTTGACGCTGCTGCCGCACGTGCGAAGGGCCATCGCGGGATTACGGCATCGGGTCAGTACACCTTATGTGTCAAGCAATTATTTGTTAATCAGACACCGTGGCGCAATTCCGTTATCGGTGCGCTTGGTTTTGATGAGGTTCGTTTCCCGCATCCAGTATACATTGGTGATGAACTTTCGGCCGTAGTTGTGTGCACGCACAAACGCAGGTCAAAGAGTAAGCCCGATCGTGGCATCGTCACTTTATCAATGCGTATATACAATCAGAATGACGAGACAGTATTGAGTTATCGAGATACTGTTATGTTGAGTCGTTTGACTGACAGGAGTGTAAGGAACCCAACCCAATGACCGAATTTAAGGACGGCGTAGTCGTTGTAACCGGCGCCGCTAGCGGTATCGGTCTAGGTATCGCAAGAGCATTCGCGCACGAGGGTATGCGACTTGTGATGGCTGATATTGAACCCGCGGCGTTAGCGATAGCGGCGGAAGAGCTGCGTTCTGGAGGTGCCGAAGTTCTCGCGGAGTGCGTGGATGTTTCCGATGGGGGTGCGGTCGAACAGTTGGCACAGCATGTCTATGATCGATTCGGGCAGGTAGCGATCTTGTGCAATAACGCGGGCGTGATCGAAAATAATTTGGCCGCTTGGGAGTACTCGCTCG